>JAUHYJ010000310.1 GCA_030425785.1 Acidimicrobiia bacterium
AGCAGTACCTGCCCCCGATGCTCGTGTTCGGGTTGATGGGCAACTTCGTCGACCTCATCGTGGCGGTCAAGATCTTCATCGTCGTCGTGTGGATGGGTGCCGGCGTCTCGAAGCTGCAGCACGGGTTCTCGTCGACCGTGTCGATCATGGTCCAGAACACCCCGTGGGTCGTGTGGGACAAGTTCCGGAAGCGGACGGTCAAGGACTACCCGAACGACATCCGGCCCTCGAACGTCACCCACCTCCTCGCGCACATCGGCGGGACCACGTGCGAGATCGTCATGCCGCTCGTGCTGCTGTTCTCGCCGTGGCCGTGGATGACCTGGATCGCGATCGTGTCGATCTGGATGCTGCACACGTTCATCATCTCGACGTTCCCGCTCGCGGTGCCGCTCGAGTGGAACGTGTTCTTCATCTTCTGCGCCGGGTTCCTGTTCGCGAACTTCAGCCCCGGCAACGGCTACGGCGTCCAGGACATGACCCCGTGGATCCTGGCGGTCGTCGTGACCGCGGCGCTGTTCCCCATCGTGCTCGGGGCACTCCGCCCCCAGTACGTGTCGTTCCTCGTCGGCATGAAGCAGTACGCCGGCAACTGGGCATCGGCGACGTTCTCGCTGCGCGACAAGGAGAAGGAAGACCGCATCAACGAGCGCATCGTCAAGGCCGCCGACAACCAGATCGACCAGATCGAGCCGCTGTTCGGCCGGGAGATCTCCGAGATCTTCATCCAGAAGGCGGTCGCGTTCCGGATGATGCACCCGATGGGTCGCATGCACATCTCGGGTCTGATGTGCCACCTGCCCGAGGGGTCGCTCGACACGCGCATCCAGCGCGAGGGCGAGTTCCTCAGCAACGTCCTGACCGGCTGGAACTTCGGCGACGGGCACTGCCTCGACGAGCGCCTGATCGCCGGGTGGCAAGAGCGCTGCCAGTACGAACCGGGCGACGTCGTCGCCGTGTTCACCGAGTCGCGACCGATGTTCAACCCGATCACCCAGTACCGGGTCATCGATGCGGCGTTGGGGTGCGTCGAGACGGGCTGGTTCCACCAGGGCGACGCGTACAACACACAGCCGTGGTTGCCCGACGGGCCGATCCCGTACACCGTGACGTGGCGCAAGGAGGGCTACGAGCCCCAGGGCATGACGCACGCCGACGCCCGGCGCGAACACTCGGTCGACAAGCACGGCAACTGGCTGATCCCGAACCCGAACGAGGGCTGGACGCCGCCCACGTACACCCCGGGGAGCGACCACGCGTCGGACGACGATCACGAGCCGGGCGACTCGACGTCGCTGACACCGGCGTAGCGTGACTGCATGACATCCGCCATCGTCGTCGGCAGCGGCCCGAACGGGTTGGCTGCCGCCGTCAGGTTGGCGCGCGCCGGGCTCGACGTCACGGTGCTCGAGGCGGCCGACGCGATCGGCGGCGGGACGCGCAGCAGCGAGATGATCGTGCCCGGCCTCCTGCACGACCAGTGCTCGGCCGTGCACCCGATCGCGGCCGGCTCGCCGTTCTTCGACGAGATCGACATCGCATCGCTGGGCGTGCGGTGGCTGCAACCCGCCGTCGACTGCGTCCATCCGCTCGACGACGGCTCGGCCGGGGTCGTCCACCGCTCGATCGACCGCACCGCCGAGGCGCTCGGCGACGACGGGCGGCGCTGGCGGCAGCTGTTCGAGCCGCTGGTGGCGAACTTCGACGGCCTGATCGCCGACGCGACACAACCGATCGTCCGGGTGCCCCGTCATCCGATCGCGATGGCCCGGTTCGGGCTGACGGCCGCGACGCCCGCGACGGTCCTGGCGAAGGCGTGGTCCGACGAGCGGACGAAGGCACTCTGGGCCGGCGTCGCCGCGCACACCCTGTACCGGCTCGACCGCCCGATGACGAGCGCCGTCGGCATGATGCTGCTGGTCGCCGGTCACGCCGAAGGGTGGGTCGTCGCCGAGGGCGGCACCCAGACGGTCGCCGACGCGATGGTCACGGATCTGATCGAGCACGGCGGCCGCGTCGAGACGGGCCACCGGGTCACATCCGTCGGCGAACTGCCGCCCCACGACGTGCTGATGCTCGACGTGTCGCCGTCGATCGCGGCGTCGATCATGGGCGATCGGCTCCCGTCGCGAGTCCGGCGCGCCTACGCGCGGTTCGAGCACGGCCCCGGAGCGTTCAAGGTCGACCTCGCGGTCGAGGGCGGCGTACCGTGGACCGCGCCGGAGGCGCGCGAGGCCGGCACGGTGCACGTCATCGGCGGATTCGACGAGGTGGTGGCCGGCGAGCTCGCCGTGCACCGCGGCATCATGCCCGAGCGCCCGTTCGTGCTCGTCGGGCAGCAGTACCTCGCCGACCCGAGCCGCTCGGTCGGCGACGTCCACCCGGTGTGGACGTACGCCCACGTCCCCAACGGCTACACCGGCGACGCGACCGAGGCGATCCTCGCCCAGATCGAGCGGTTCGCGCCGGGGTTCCGCGACCGCGTCGTCGGCATGGCCGTGCGCTCGACGACCGAGATGTCGGTGTACAACGCCAACTACATCGGCGGCGACATCATCGGCGGCGCGTCGTCGCCGACCCAGCTGGTGTTCCGGCCGCGGGTCGCGCTCGACCCCTACTCGACCGGGGTCGAGGGTGTCTGGCTGTGCTCGGCCTCGACGCCACCGGGCGCAGGTGCGCACGGCATGTGCGGCGCCAACGCCGCGGCGCGGGCCCTGCGCGAGCTCGGCATCGCCTGACACGCGACGCGCAGCGCCCACCTCGGCGAGGCGCGGATCAGGCGCTCGGTCCGGGTGCCGGCGGCGGGCCGAACCGGTCGGCGTCGGGATGCACCCGACTGCGCTCGCGGCCGGCCACCGAGTAGCCGCGCGCGTCGTACGGGAACCCGTCGAGCTCCGTCGGCTCGGGCCGCATCTGGTAATACGACCGGATCTCGAGAATTCGTCCGTCGCGGAGCGTGAACCACTCGGCACCCCGGGTCGGGACGCGAGCGGCGCCGGGCTCCGGACGCCACCACATCGTCCACTCGATCACCGCTTGATCGCCCGACGCACAGATCGACTCGACGACCCAGCGCGGCTCGATCATCGTCGTGACCTTGCGCCAGTAGCGGGCGAGGTGCTCGGCACCCGCGACCGGTGCCGAGCCACGGTTCGGCGCCAGGAACCAATGCACTACGTCCGGGTCGAGCGTCGACATCATCCGACCGACGTCACCGTCGCTGCACCCGGCGTAGTACTCCCGGATCAACGGGAGCGGGTCGGCCGGCTCGTTCGGCGTGCGACGAGGCCCGTTCATCCCTCGTCCTCCGTGGTCGCGCCGGCGGCGCGGATCCAGGCGTCGATCTGTTCCCAGGCGGCCCACATCAGCTCGACCCGGTCGTCCCGACCGGCCGGCACGTTCGACGGGTCGATCGCGACGAAGACCATGTCGAGCACCTTGTGGTCGGGAATCGACCGCCAGAGGTCACGCGGCCCGGTGATCGCGTCGAGTCCGGTGTGGGCGACGAACACCGGCGCGGCCTCCGGGCACCCGTCGAGCGCGGCGAGCGCCCCGTTCGTGCGCGGTGGCAGCACCTTGACGAGGCCACGCGCCCGCTCGGCTTCGGCGGTGCGGCCGTGGCGTTCGAAGTAGGCGATGGCGCGCTCACGGCGGTGCTCGGTGAAGTTGCCTCCCTCCGGGAAGATGACGAAGGCGTCGAGCTCGGACATGTCGGCCGCGAGGTCGTGCAGTTCGGCCAACACCTGCTCGCGGTCGGCGCCGTGGCGTACGAAGTGGTTCGGCAGCCGGTTCAGCAAGATGTCGAACGCCGGGTCCCACTGCAGCGTCTCCTTCACGACGATGCGCGGGCGTCGGTGGAACCGCGCGACCAGCTCGTGCATGACGAGCACCGAGTCGGCCGGGCCGGCGTGACGGCTCATCACGACCAGCGGGCGTTGCATCGGGCCGGGCGGCTCGATCGGTCGCCGGCCCTCGGCCGTCTGGAGGTAGCCGTCGACCTCGATCTCGAGCCGGAACAGCCGGCGGCCGGCGGCGACGAGTGTGCGCACCGCCCAACCCAGCAGCCGGTGATGCATCCGGACCGACCACTCGGACCGGATGCGTACCCCGAAGCCGGTCGCGACCCAGAGCGCGAAGGCCGCGAGGATGATCGCGACCTCGACGAACGCGTACACCGTGGCCAAGCCGACCGAGCGGACCGCGCGGAGCGAACCAGGAAGGCGGTACGAGACGACGAACGCCACGATCAGCAGCACCGGCACCGTCGCCACGTAGAGCCACACGAGGAGCAGCGGCAGCGGCCACAGGACGATCCGGCGCAGCCAGCGCGGCGGCAGGCTCACGGCCCCTCACCGAGTCCGCTGAGGAACGCCCGCGACGCCTCGTACGACTGGGTGATCAGCTCCCCGGCATCGCCGAGGTCGCGGTACTGGCGGAGGTCGTCGAAGTCCTTCGGGGCGCCGGTCGGCAGCACCGACACCCGCACGTCGTCAGGGGCCGCGGCGAGCGCCTCGTGGAACCGGTGACGGCGCGAGATCTCGAACGCGACCAAGGCGACCTCCCACGGTGTGCTCGGCGTGCGCAGGGGTTGCTCGACCCGACCGACCTGAAGGACGTACACATCGGTGGCGCCCCGCGCGATCGCTCGGTCGAGCGGGATCGACGCGACGAGGCCGCCGTCGAGGTAGTGCTCGCCGTCGATCTCGACCGGCGGCAGGAGGCCGGGGACGGCCGCCGACGCCAGTACCGCATCGACCAGCGGACCCCGATCGAAGTAGTGCGCGCGTGCCCGGTCGATCGACGCGGCGACGCACTCGAACGACAGCTGGAGATCCTCGATCCGGTCGACGGGGAGGGCGTCGGTGAGCAGCTCACGCAGCCGGCCGTTGCCGTACACGTGCGTACGAGAACGCGCGAGGGTCTTGATGCCGGCGACGATCGAGCCGCCGAACACGTCGGCGCGACCCATCGCCGACCACAGCTCGCGCATCTGCTCGACCTGGTCGAGCGTCGGATCGGCGGCGAGCATCGCGCCGTTCACCGCGCCGATCGAGGTCCCGATCACCAGGTCGGGCCGGATGCCGGCCTCGAGCAGGGCCTGGAGCATGCCGACCTCGTGCGCGCCGAGCAGGCCACCGCCACCGAGCACGAATGCGATCCGGTCTCCCATCCTGCGCAGTGTTCCACGCGGCGAGCCGCTGACGCGCACTG
>JAUHYJ010000311.1 GCA_030425785.1 Acidimicrobiia bacterium
GGCACCACACGAGTCGCCCAGGCCTTCAAGCGGGCCGGCGGCCACGTCACGGCGGTCGACTCCGCCCGCTACGCCGAGGTCTTCGCGCGGACCTGGATCGAGACCGATGCCGCTGACGTCGACGCCGACGAGCTGGTCGCGGAGATCGAGCGTCTGAACGCGGTGCCGGGTGCGCCCGGGTACGTCACCGAGACGTTCTGTGATCGCTCGCGCTTCTTCCAGCCGTTCAACGGTGAGCGGATCGACGCGATCCGTCAGGCGATCGCCGACGACCACGCCGGGTCTCCGCTCGAACCGATCCTGCTCACCAGCCTGCTCCTCGCCGCCGACAAGGTCGACTCGACCACCGGGGTCCAGATGGCCTACGTGAAGCAGTGGGCGAAGCGCTCGTTCAACCCGCTCCGGCTCGAGCCGCCGGACCTCCTGCCGGGCACCGGCCGGGCGGTTCGCGGCGACGCGCTCGACCTGGCCGCGACACTCGACCCCGTCGACCTGGTGTACCTCGACCCGCCGTACAACCAGCACCGCTACTTCACCAACTACCACGTGTGGGAGACGCTGATCGCGTGGGACCATCCCGACCACTACGGGGTCGCCTGCAAGCGCGTCGACGCCCGCGACGACGAGACGAAGAGCGTGTTCAACCGCAAGCGCGAGATGCCCGCAGCACTGGCGTCCACCATCGCGAGCGTCGACGCCGAGATCGTCATGGTCTCCTACAACGACGAATCATGGATCGGCATCGACGAGCTCCGCGACATGTGCGCCGTCCACGGCGACGTCGTCGCGCTCGCCTTCGACTCGAAGCGCTACGTCGGCGCTCAGATCGGCATCCACAACCCGGCCGGCGAGAAGGTCGGTGAACCCGGCCGGCTCCGCAACCTCGAGTACGTGCTGATCGCCGGCGATCGTCGGCGGATCGCCCACATGACCGACACGTTCGCGTCGCACCGGGTCTGAACGGACGGCGTCACGCCAGGAACAGGCGATAGGCCGGGTGGTCGGATTCCTCCCAGTACCGGTAGCCGAGTTCGTCGAGGAAGTCGGCGAAGGCGCCACGATCGTCGTCGGGCACCTGCATGCCGACGAGCACCCGACCGACGTCGGATCCGTGGTTGCGATAGTGGAACAGCGAGATGTTCCAGTCCGGTGCCATGCTGGTCAGGAACCGGGTGAGGGCACCGGGCCGCTCGGGGAACTCGAACCGGAGGAGTCGCTCGTCGTCGGCGAGCGGTGAGTGGCCGCCGACGAGGTGGCGGATGTGCAACTTGGCGAGCTCGTCGTCGGTCAGATCGAGCGTGTCGAGCCCGGCCACGCGGAACGCCTCCGCGAGTTCGTCGGCCTCGGTGCGGCTCTCGACCTGTACGCCGACGAACACGTGTGCAGCCGACCCGTCGGCGATCCGGTAGTTGAACTCGGTGATCGATCGGGTCGGTCCGATCAGATCGATGAACCGGCGGAAGCTCCCGCGCTCCTCCGGGATCGTGACGGCGAAGATCGCCTCGCGGCGTTCGCCGATCTCGGCCCGTTCGGCGACGAACCGAAGCCGGTCGAAGTTCATGTTCGCGCCACAGGCCACGGCGACCCACGTCTCCGCGTGCGCACCCGTGCGCTCCGCGTACGCCTTGGCGCCGGCGATCGCCAGCGCCCCGGCGGGTTCGAGCACGGCCCGGGTGTCGGTGAAGACGTCCTTGATCGCAGCACAGACGGCGTCGGTGTCGACCCGGACGACCTCGTCGACGTAGTCGCGGGCGAGCCGGAAGGTCTCCTCCCCCACCAGCTTGACCGCGGTGCCGTCGGAGAACAGCCCCACGTTGTCGAGCTCGACGCGCTCGCCGGCCTCGAGCGACCGCGCCATCGCGTCGGAGTCGTCGGTCTGTACGCCGACGATGCGTACGTCGGGACGCAGCGCCTTCAGGTACGTGGCGACACCGGCGATCAGACCGCCGCCGCCGACGGCGACGAACACGGCGTCGAGCCGACCGGTGTGCTGGCGCAGGATCTCCATCCCGATCGTGCCCTGACCTGCGATGACGTCGGCGTCGTCGAACGGGTGCACGAAGGTCAGGCCGCGGTCGTCCATCAGCTGCAGGGCGTGGGCGTAGCTGTCGCTGTACGACTCGCCGGCGAGCACCACCTCGGCACCGGCGGCCGCCACGGCGTCGACCTTGACCTCGGGCGTCGTCGTCGGCATGACGATGACCGCCCGACAGCCGAGCTCGTTGGCCGCCAGCGCGACACCCTGGGCGTGGTTGCCGGCCGACGCCGCGATGACGCCACGGGCGAGCTGCTCGGCCGTGAGGTTCGCCATCTTGTTGTAGGCACCGCGGATCTTGAACGAGAACACCGGCTGGAGGTCTTCGCGCTTGAGCAGCAGCTCGTTGCCGAGCCGTTCCGAGAGCACGGTGGCCCGCTCGAGCGGCGTCTCGTCGACGACGTCGTAGACGCGCGCGGTCAGGATCCGCTTCAGATAGTCGGTCGCATCGCCGCCCGATGGGGTCACAGGGGCAGGCTAGGACACCTCGGCGAGCGCGGCCCGGATGCGGCGGGCCGTCTCGGGCGGCGCGAACGACGCCGTCACCGCATCGAGCTGCATGGCGAGGTGCTGAGCGGGCGTGATGCCGAACACCTCTGACGCGAGGGTCAGCTCGGTGACGAGGTCGGTCGCGAACCAGCCGGGGTCGTCGGTGTTGAGACACACCCGCAGCCCGGCGTCGAGGAGCGCCGGCAGGGGGTGATCGCCGACGTGTTCGACGACCTGGAGCAGGTCGTTGCTGGTGAGGCAGACCTCGAGCATGATCTCTCGCTCACGGAGGAGTTCGACGACCGCCGGATCCTCGAGGCACCGGACGCCGTGTCCGATGCGAACGGCGCCGAGGTCGACGACGGCCGACCGGACGCTGTCGGCGCCCTCGGTCTCCCCGGCATGCGGCACGGCCGGCAGCCCGAGCGCCGCCGCTCGGGCGAATTGGGAGGCGTACGGAGCGGCCGGGAAGCCGACCTCGTACCCGCCGAGACCGATCGCGACCAGGCCATCGGGCGTCGGCCCGCGTTCGAGGTAGTCGATCGTCACCTGTTCGTGCGGTTGCTCGATGTCGCGCGGGATGTCGACGACCCAGCCGATCTCGACGCCACGCGCCGCCGCCCGTCGGCGTCCCTCGTTCAGGCCGTCGCGGTACTCCTCGGGTGCCAGCCCGGCCCGATCGTCGCGGTGCAGGAAGTGGGTGTACGCCGTCGTGGTGACCTCGGCGTAGGTGACGTGCTGGTCGGCGAGCGTGGCAGCGAGGGCATCGGTGATGGTCGCCAAGTCATCGCCGGTGCGCAGCAGCGAGAGGCCGTAGAAGAACTGGGCCGCAAAGTCCGGGAACCCGGTGAACGAGAACGCCGGCGGAAAGCCGTCCGGCCAGACCGGCGTCGGGTCGGCACCGTGGCGCTCGGTCAGCTCCTGCACCGTGGCGACCGACATCGAGCCCTCGAGGTGCACGTGCAGCTCGACCTTCGGCAGCGTGCGCAACCAGTCGAGCTGCTCGCTCGTCACGTGTCGCTCCACTTGGTGCCCGGGAGGTAGTAGCGCTGCGCCCAGACACCGCGGCGGTCCTCGCCCGACACCGGCATCCGCCACGTGCTGAGCCGGGTGGTCGGCGCGTCGAGGTCGACGGCGCACAGCGCACGCGGCTGGTCGTCGGTGCCCTCGACGTAGGCGTCGGCGAACCAGTCGGCGGTGTAGCGCTTGGCGATCGAGCGGTACCGCTCACGCCACGCGTCGTCCTCGCCCGGCGGATGCACCACGTCGACGACGCCCTGCACCGTGACCTTGCGGTACGGCTGATCGCTCTCGTCGATCGAGATGCCGACCTTCGGGTCGCGCTGCAGGTTGCGCCAGATGACCGCCGGCGAGCGCGGGGTGAACAGCAGTCGGCGACCGTCGCGCACGAACCAGAGCGGCAGCACGCGCGGGAAGCCGTCGTCGTCGACCGTCCCGATCCGGGCCAGGTGCTCGCGTTCGTCGAGGAAGGCGAACAGTTCGTCGTCCGTCAGCTTGGGCATCTCGTCTCCTCGGCCCGGTTCACGGCCGGTAGCCCCACGGCGGCCGCCCCGGACGCAGCGAGCGACGCGCCAACCGTGCCCAGTCGACGAGCATCGGCCGGGTGTCGCGCGGGTCGATGATCTGCTCGATCTCGTAGAACTCGGCCGATCGGTGCGGCGACCGCAGGCGGTTGAGGCGTTCGGTGATCTCGGCCTTGAGCGATTCCGGGTCGTCGCTCGCCTCGAGGTCGGCCTTGTAGGCGACCTCGAGACCGCCTTCGAGGGGGAGCGAGCCCCAGTCGCCCGACGGCCAGGCGAGCCGCATCGATTCGCTGCCCGGCTTGCGGTTCGCGGCACCGGCGATCCCGAACGCCTTGCGGATCACGACGGTGCAGTACGGGATCGGCGCCTCGCGCAACGCGACGAGCACCTCGGTGCCGTAACGGACCGTCGCGTCCTGCTCGGATTCCTTGCCGATCAGGAAGCCGGGGCAGTCCTCGAGGTGGATCATCGGCAGCTTGAACAGCGACGCCAGGTCGATCAACCGGGTCAGCTTGCGACACGAGTCGGCCGTCCACCCGCCGCCGTACATCTGCGGGTTCTCGGCGTAGATCGCGACCGGGATGCCGTCGAGGCGGGCGAACCCGCCGGTGATCGACGTGCCCCAGTCGGCGCCGATCTCGAAGAACGAGCCGTGGTCGACGACCGACCGCACGATCGCCCCCATGTCGTACGCCATCCGGGGGTTGCGGGGCACCGCCTCGATCAACCACTCGTCGCGGCGTGACGGATCGTCATCGGCCGGCTCCACGGGCGGGAGTTCGTCGACCGACGAGGGGAGGTACGACAGGAACCGCACCGCTCGCTCGAACGCCTGCTCCTCGGTGTCGACGGGCCGGACCAGCGGCGCGACCACGTCCTGGGCCCAGATGCGCAAGGGCGTGCCGGCGATCTGCCTCCCGATGGCCAGACAGCTGCGCTCAACCTGCTGGGCCGAGGGGCGCATCTCGGGGTCCCAGCTGAGGATCTGATCAACCAGCGCGACGGCCTCGGGGGGCAGGCCCTCCAGCCGGGAGAGCAGCCCCAGGCGGGACGCCAGCACCGGGTCGTGGCGCTCCTTCACTGCGCTGGTCCGCCCGAACGGCTCGGCCAGGAGCAGCTCGTAGAGCACCACCC
>JAUHYJ010000312.1 GCA_030425785.1 Acidimicrobiia bacterium
CGCTGTGGTCGACGGTCGTGACCGAAGACGTGCAAGAGGAGCAGTTCGGCGTCCGAACGTCGAACGTCACGAACTACAACCACATGCACGCACTCAACATGGAGTACTTCGAGGTGCTCCACCGCTACGACACCCTGACCACCGTCGAGCGCGTCGTCCCGATCCTGTACCTTCCGTTCACGGCGCTCCCGCTCGATGACGGCGAACTCGTCGACGAGTTCTGGGACTCGATCCGGCTCGGCTTGCCGCAGGACCTGCGCGACAAGGGCGATGCCGTGTTCGTCGAGCCACCGCCACCCGAGTTCGTGCCCCAGGCCGTGCCCGAGGTGCCCGACGACGTGCCGCACGCGACGCTGAACCCGGTCGAGATCGAGGTGGTGGTCGAGTGGGACCTCGAGATCGCCGAAATCGCTGCCGCCACCATCCCGACGATCGGACTGGCCTACGTCGGTGCGGGCATCCTGTCAACGGCCGTCGTCACCGGTGGCGTGGCGGCCATTCTCGCCGCAGCACCCGCCGCGTTCGCAGTCGCCGGCGCCGCAGCTGTCGTCGGCGTCCTCGTCACTCATGCGGACGAGATCCTGCAGAGCGTCGAGCTCGAGCTCGATCTGACCGACAACCGGACGATGTCGCTCGTGGGCCCGACGAAGGTGCCGGACCCCGCCGCCGGTGTGAACCGGTACCGGTTCGTCGCCCCCGTCGTCGAAGCGGCCGACATCGTCGGCGCGACCCTGAGCCTGTTCTCCCCGACCGACCTGCTCGACGCCGACGTCGACCTCTCGGTCGCGACGATCGGCGGATCGTCGATCGCGGGCGTCGACGTCCCGCTCGACGGTGTGAAGATCACCGGCGGCACGATCACACTTGCGATGACCGGCGGTCGCGCCTCCGGTTCGTTCCCGTGGCGACCGATCGGCGCTGAACTCGACACCTACGCCGATCTGGTGGCCGAGGCGGCCAGGATCGAGCAGGAGAACATCGACGGCGAAGCGACACACCAGGCATTGCTGGATCAGGTCGACACCTGGAAACAGCAGGTGCTCGACGCCGTCGCTCGCGAGAAGTACCGCTTCACACGCATCGTGTTGTCCGCGATGGAACCCGGTCGCCTCACGTGGATCCTCGACCGGCTCCTCCTCACCGGCGACGACGCCGACGAGGTCGGCGCGGTTCCGCTGCACCGACTGGTCCACACGACGCCGATCGGCGTCTCCGACGACAGCCTCGTCCTGCGCATGAAGGACCTCGACGAGGCAGCGGCGCGCGCCCTGGTGCCGAGCGGCTTCGTCTTCGACGCTGAGACCCGAACGGATTTCGCATGGACCATCGCCTGGCCGATCGCGCTCGCAGATCGCTTCGGCGGCGACCTCGACGACCTGAGCGTGAGCGACACGGTCTTCCTTCCCGGGTCCGGGGTGTTCGCCGAAGCCGTGTTGGGGCGGTCGAACGCCGCCGAGTACGTCGACCCGGAGCGATACTGGAACTGGCAGGACTCGCCGATCCCGCATCAGGCGCCGCAGATTCTGCCCGTATCGACCGCGCCGCGCACCACAGCTCCCCTGCCGACCGACCCGACCGTGCCCGCGGCAACGCTGCCACTCGTCAGCGCACCCGACTTCCCCGACCCGGTCGGATTGACCGAGGTCGTGCGGGCGGTGCAGAACGGTCAGATCTTCCGTGACATGTCCAAGGCGGACCAGCTGACGACGGTGCTCGGCAACCTCGCCGAGCTGGCCGGGAATGCCGCCGACGCGGCGGCCACGATGACCGGAGACGCCGCCTCCGACGCGCTGTCGTCGGCGACCGACATCGGCAAGACGGTTGCGGCGCTCACGGAGAAGGCGATCGCCAAGGTGCCCAACCAAGCCGCGTTCCCGCCCGACAATCCGACCGAGGCCGCGGCCGCGAGCGCAGCCGCCGCCAACGTCGAGTCGGCGCCTGCGGGTGTGAAGAACTCGACGAAGAAGGCGTGGGGCGTGCCCGAGCCGGAAGGTGATGCAGCGCCATTGCCGACCGAGCCGCCGAACGGCCTCGCCGAGCGTCCCTGGCGACCCACGATCGATGCCAGCGGCACCGGCGCACCAGGCGCGGTGTCGAACATCGCACCACAGCCGACGCAGATCCAACAGGACAGCGCGGATGCGCTCCTCGAGGTCGTCAACCACGCCGCCGAGCACACCGGGACGCTCCCCGACACCGACCTCATGTTGCCGCACCTCGAGACCTGGTATCGCGACAGCGTCGTCCCGCTGCTCGTCTTCGCCCGCCACAACGAGGAGTACCTCACCTCGGCGATCAGCCAGTACTTCGACTGGCTCGCCACCGCGCACCAACTGGGCATGGTCGACGAAGCCGTCGCGATGGAGTCGTTGCACGGCGACGGGATGACGCTGATCCGAGTCGGTCTCGAGCACGCGATCAAGGCCGCGTTCGCGCAGATGGAGGCGAACAACGACCTGGAGTACCTCGTCGATGCCCTGAACTGGGTCGCGATGGCGCAGCAGGTCGGGCTCGACCAGGACGACTCGCCCTACTTCGACGCAAACGGTGTGTCGACCGAGAGCGGCATCCACGTCGTGCTCGACGGGCCGCTCAGCCCGACCGATGGTGTCGGCCTCGGCGACAGCTACGAGCTCACGCTGACCGGTGGCCTTGCGATCGGTGTCAACCCGCCCCTCGAGGGCCACGTCGTGACGGTCGCGCTGACGGTCGACAACGGCACGGCAACGCCCGCCGACGGGCCGTTGCACGCGACGCTGCCGTTCACGTCGGTCGTCGAGCGGACCGCGGCCGAGGCGATGCGGGTCGAGGTCGTCGGCCGGGCCAGCCTGCTGAACGGCACCTGGAACTTCGAGCAGAGCAACGCCGTCACCATCGGGGCCTGACTCGGATGGGTTCGGTGTGCCACCCAGCCGATGCCTGCCACGAAGTGCGATCGTCGGCGGTCAGCGGATGGGGACTTCGACGTGTCGTGGAAGCCGGGTGGTACATGTCGCTGACGCCGTTCGAGCTGATCCACGCTGCCTGGCGATGCCGGCAGCGACGATGCGGACACCGATCGGGTACGCCTACACGCCGCGCGACCCGGACGGGAACATGGTCGGGTTCTCGTGGGACCGGGGTGTGTACGCCACCGTGCGCGACCGCTGGTGCAGCTGACCCAACGCCCCGTCGACGATGTTCAGCTGCGCGGTACTTGACTCCAGGGCGGATCCTTGTCGACCCGAGGTTCGCCGGGCAGGCCGAGGACCTGCTCGCCGATGATGTTCTTCAGGATCTCCGACGTGCCGCCCTCGATCGAGTTGGCCCGCACCCGCAGGAACGCGTACTGCAGGCCGCGTGACCCGGCGCCGGTCGCGTCGAGGTTCTCGGGCCGGCGGAACGTGTAGTCGTAGCCGATCTGACCGTCCATACCCATCAGATCGATGCAAAAGTCGTAGAGCTCCTTGTTGAAGTTCGCGAACTCGAGCTTGGCGACCGACATCTCCGGGCCGGGGTTGCCGGCGCGGGCGTTCTGGGCGGCGCGCATGTTGGTGAGCCGCCCGACCTCGCCCTGGACCCAGAGCTGCATGAGGCGGTCCTTGCGGGCGTCGGTGCGCTCGGACTCGTCGAGGCGTTCCCACACCGCGACCGCGTCGTTGGCGGCGCCACCACGCCGCGGCTTCCCACCGCCGCTGGCCGAGCCGCCGCCGATCGCCGATCGCTCGTTCATGAGCGTGGTCAGCGAGGCGCGCCACCCCTCGCCCTCGGCGCCGATCCGGCAGTCGTCGGGCACCCGCACGTCGGTCATGTAGACCTCGTTGAACTCGGCCTCGCCGGTGATCTGGCGCAGCGGTCGCACCTCGACACCGGGCAGCTTCATGTCGAGCGCGAAGTAGGTCATCCCCTTGTGCTTGGGCAGATCGGGGTTGGATCGGGTGACGAGCATGCCCCAGTCGGCGAGGTGGGCGAGGGTGTTCCAGACCTTCTGGCCGTTGACGATCCACTCCTCGCCGTCCTTGACCGCCTTGGTGGCCAGGCCGGCGAAGTCGGAGCCGGCGCCGGGCTCGGAGAACAGCTGACACCACCGCTCCTCGCCGGTGAACATCGGGCGCAGGAAGCGACGCTTCTGCTCGTCGTCGCCGTGGGTGACGATCGTCGGCCCGGCGAGCTGCATGAAGAACGAGGTCGGGTCGGTTGCCGCCGCGCCGGCGTCGCGGCAGCGCTTCTCGATGTGCCGGTTGAGATCCGGCTTCAGGCCGAGACCGCCGAAACCCTCCGGGAAGTGCACCCAGGCGAGGCCGGCGTCGTAGCGCGCCCCGCGGAACTCGACGTCGGAGACCTCGGTCGGGTCGTGGTCGGCGAGCAGGGCGTCGATCGCGGCATCGACTCGTTCGAGGGGAGTTTGCGTCATCGTCACGGGCGAATTGTTACAAAGTGTCACCGGCGCGCACGCAATCGGAGCGTCGCCACCGCGGTGTGACCGGTCCGCCGCGCCGCCGATCGACCGAACGGCCGTCGATCGGCACACGGTCGACAATTGGAGGGTGTCGAACGGCGTTCGACCTGGCAGAATGTGTCGCCGCACGGGCCCGCCCGTGTGAACATGGTGGCCGTAGCTCAGCTGGTGGTAGCGCCAGGTTGTGATCCTGGAGGTCGGGGGTTCAAGTCCCCTCGGCCACCCCAAAACGTCCGGATGGCGTCCCGCACGCCGTCCGGACCATCCCGCCTCTAGCTCAACGGCAGAGCAGTGGACTCTTAATCCATTGGTTCTGGGTTCGAATCCCAGGGGGCGGACCACGAAACCCCAGCATCTAGCTGGGGTTTTGTCGTTTTCTTGGACCTGACACCCGATGGGCTCCAAGTCCAAATGTTGTTACTCTGTTGTTACTCAGCTCGCGAATGGTTCGCGCCAGCTTGACTGCCACCGTCGCCGCCCACCCGGCGACCGAAGCCCGACGCCCCTCCGTCGACAACAGTGGCCACGCGCCCGCGAGCCGTTCACGCCCTGTGGGCGCGCTCCCTTCGGTCCCCTTGCTCGGAGCCGGCTCTGACCCCGGTGCCAGCACTTTCGGACGGATCTTCTGAGAGGGCCAAGATCTGTCCGTGGACGAAGGCGTGAATCACTGCTGGATGAGCACGCCGCCGTAGGTGCCCTCAAGTCCGGCTGGGATGCGAGGTACGTCGACGATTGCGAGTGTTGTGTTGTCGTCTGT
>JAUHYJ010000313.1 GCA_030425785.1 Acidimicrobiia bacterium
TCCTGGTCCGCTGCGCCCGGAGCTGCGACGACCGGCCCCGACGCAGCCGGCACGGTCGTCATCGTCGGCACGGTCGTCGTCGCCGTCACGGTCGGTTCGGAGCCCGGCTCGTTGACCTCGATCTCGCGGTCGGCGACGGCCGCGGCGGTCGGGGAGTCGTCGATCGCCGTGGTGGCGACACCGGCGGCGACCGCGATCACGACGCCGGTCGCGACCACCGGCGCGATGTGGCGCGCGCCGCCGAGTTCGCGCAACCTCCCGGCGCGGATCGGCCCTTCGATCCACGTGTAGCTGAGGCCGGCGAGCGGGATCGTGATCGCCGCGGTGGTGAGACCCAACAGCCACGGACGATCGCCGAGCCGGGCCGTCAGCACCAGCATGATCGGCCAGTGGAACAGGTAGATCCCGTAGCTCCACCGGCCGACCGAGACGAGCGGGGGCACCGACAGGGCGCGAGCCGTCGGGCTCGTGCCGTCGGTCGTGACGTCGACGATCACGAGCAGTGAGGCGAGCACCACCAACTGGAACGGGCCCCGGAAGGTCCCCGCGGTGGCGTCGCCGAGCACGACCGCCTGCACGGCGAGCAACCCGAGCCCGATCGGCGCCACCCGCCACGACGGCACGCGCCGATCGGCCGCGAGCGACGCCAGCGTCGCACCTGCGAGCAGGCCGAAGGCGCGCGTGTCGGTGCCGAGGTAGACCCGCTCGACGCCGAGCCAGGTCGGTGCGGCGACCTGCCAGGCGAGCGCCGCCAGCGCCAGCCCACCGAGGGCGGCCGTCCGGCGGGCACGTCCGAGCAGGCCGACGGCGAGCAGCGGGAAGAGGAGATAGAACTGCTCCTCGACCGCGAGGCTCCACGCGTGCCGGAGCGGGCTCGGCGAGTCGAACTGCTGCCAGTAGCCGTCGCCCCCGAGTGTCGTCCAGTTCGACGAGTAGGTCAGCAGCCCGAGCAGATCGGTGTCGATGCTGCGGCTCGGTCGCGCGTCGCCGTACCGCCACACGTAGCCGCCGACGAGGAGCACCAGCAGCCCGATGCCGGGCAGGAGACGCCGCGCCCGGCGCCGCCAGAAGTCGAGCAGGTCGATCCCGCCGGTCGTGTCGCGCTCGGCGATCAACAGCGCCGTGATCAGGTAGCCCGACAGCACGAAGAACACCTCGACGCCGATCCAGCCGCCCCCGAGCGCGCCGGCGTGGTACCAGACGACCGCCAGCACGGCGAGCGCGCGCACGCCGTCGAGTGACGGCATGTAGGGCAGGCGGCGCCCGGTGGTGATCACGGTGCTCACGGTGCGCGGATGGTACCCGCCCGTGCAGCCCGTCTCCCGGCGCCCCGGCCCGCAGCGGTGCGCCGGCGGTGGCACGGCGATCTGGCGGGCGGATGTCGAGCGATCATCCAAGACTCGGGCGACGTTCGTCACGCGACCGTAATATTCCGGGATTCGCTGGCAGACTGCGCGCGTGCTCGATTCGATCTGGCAACTCATCGCCGAACAAGCCGTCACCCGCCCCGGTATCGCCGTCCTGGTCGCCCTGTCGGCGTTCGTCGCGACCCGCCTCGCGCGGCGCATCGTGCGACGGGTGATCCGTCATGCCGCCAACGCCAGCTTCCGCGCCGGCCCGGGGGCGCAGCGCGGCCTCTGGCGTGCCTGGAGCCCACGGGTCGGGCCGGGGTTCGCCGACTCCGGTGAGCAGCGCCGTCGGCAGCGCATCGATGCCGCGGCGCGGATGGTCAGCCACCTGACGTCGGTCGCGATCTGGCTCGTGGCGGCGATCGTGATGTTCCACGTGCTCGACGTCGATCCCGCGTTCTTCATCTCGTCGGCCGGCTTCCTCGGCGCCGGCCTGGCGATCGGTGGCCAGCACAAGGTGCACGACTACCTCACGGGTCTGAGCGTCCACTTCGAGGACCGCTACGGCGTCGGCGACGAGATCATCGCCCACGTCGGCTGGGAGGAACCGGTCCGCGGTGTCGTCGACCACATCGGGCTGTTCAGCACCCGCGTGCGCGACGCATCGAGCACGCTGCACTTCCCGAACGGTGCGCTGATCAGCCTGCGCAACCTGTCGCAGGAGGCCGCCAGCACCGAGCTCAGCGTCCGGGTCGCCGACGACGTGGACGGCGACGACGTGGCGGCGATGCTTCGGCGCCTGGCCGGCAGCAACGGGCTCACCGACGTCGTCTTCGTCGGCGACATCGAGACGAGTGACGTGGCCACCGGTGAGGTCGCGGTCAAGGTCGCGACGGCGAACGAGCTCGACGGTCGTCGTCGGCGCGAGCTGGTCGATCGGGCCGAGCGGTCGCTCGGTGATCGCTGACCGGAGTCGGTCGGGCGCGGCTCAGCCCGCGGCGCGAGCGGCGCGCATCTCGGCCGCCCGGCGGCGGCGGATGACGCGGCGTTCCTCTTCGGTGAGGCCGCCCCAGATGCCCGAGTCCTGGTTGGTGTCGAGGGCGTAGTCGAGGCACGCCTGCTTGACGGTGCACTCCTCACAGACCCGCTTCGCGTGATCTTGCGACACGAGCGCCTGGCCGGTCGTGCCGACCGGGAAGAACAGCTCGGGGTCCGTGTCACGGCACAGAGCGGCGTCGCGCCAGTCGTCGTCGGCAGCGGCAAGTGCGAGGACGGAGGCAAGGTTCGACACGATGGGGGGCTCCTGGAGAACGCTCGTGGATAGCGAGGGCGTCGGGCAGGCGACGCGCTGGTGAACCGCAACCTAGATGCTGTCCGTACCTTCCGCAAGAAGTGCGATGGATTGTGGTGCGGTATCTGTTTTTCCGATGGCGGGTCCCGGTCGTGTCAGGATGTCCGGCATGACGCTCGTGATCGCGCACCGCGGCGCATCGGCCGCCGAGCCGGAGAACACCGTCGCTGCGTTCCGGCTGGCGGGCGAGCTCGGTGCCGACGGGGTCGAACTCGACGTCCGCCGCACCGCCGACGACCGGCTCGTCGTGCACCACGACGCCGCGGTCGCGGACGGCCGGATCATCCGGCACGTGCGCGCGGCCGAGTTGCCGTCGTCGATGCCGTCGCTCGACGAGGCCATCGACGCATGCCGGCCGACGATGTTCGTGAACGTCGAGATCAAGAACGACCCCGACGAACCGGACGACGACCCGTCGCACTGGCTGGCCCACACCGTGTCCGCGCTGCTCGCTCGCCGCGGCACCCCTCGGCGCTGGCTCGTGTCGTCGTTCCGGCCCGGCACCGTCGGGCGCGTCCGGCGCGTCGCTCCGATGCTGCGGACCGCGCTGCTCTGCGAGGGGCTCGGCGACGCCCAGATCGCACATGCCGCCCGGGTCGGGCACGTCGCGATCCACCCCTCGGTCGACGGCCTCACCGCCGACCAGGTGCGATCGGCGCACGCCGCCGGGCTCGCGGTCAACGCGTGGACCTGCAACGACCCGGACCGGATCGCGGAGCTGATCGCGTGGGGCGTCGACGGGATCTGCACCGACGTCCCCGACCTCGCACTGGCCGTTCGTCGTTCGGCTGTTGGCACGGGGGCGTGATCGCGCTTGCTCGGCCCGATCCGATGGACGACGGGCGAACCGGGAACCGTCGGGGTGTGTCGGGCGGATCGCGCGGTGGGCGGTGCGTGAGCTCTGGGTGATGCCGGTCGCGACGTCCGAGTGTCGAGGTCAATCGCTGACGGGGAACACCATCCGGATCGCGTCGGGCACGTGGGTGATCTCGAGCCGCTCGACCGAACCGAGGTAGTCGCCGTCGAGCTGGTAGGGGAACGACCCGGTCGGCCCCGTGCGTTCGACCACGACCTCGTCGACATCGCGCCACTCGACGAGCTGGTCGCTCGTCGCGACCCCGCCGCCCCGGAGGGCTGCGCCGAGCCCGCGCAGGATCGGCAGCACCCGCAACGTGCGGAACGTGACGACGACCAGCCGGCGATCGAGCGCCGCCGCCGGTGACAGGTCGAGCGGTCGATTGCCGAGGTACGTGTACGGGTTGGTGTTCAGCACGATCGAGAAGTAGCCGTCGTCGATCCGGCCGTGCTGCGGGCTCGTGAGGCTGAAGTGCGGCGCGGTGCGGTCGTAGCCCCGCAACCAGGTCGTGAGCCCGGCGCTCATGAACAGTGGGTGCCCGAGCCAGCGCTTCAGCGACGCCCGCTGCTCGACGGCGCGCACCACGGCCGCGTCGAACCCGATGCCGGTGTGGAAGCAGAAGAAGCGCCCGTTGACTTTGCCGAGCCCGACCGGGCGGATGTCGGCGGCGTCGATGCCGCGACGGAGGTGTTCGGCCGCCGCGACCGGGTCGTTCGGCAGCCCGAGCGTGCGAGCGAACACGTTGGTCGAACCACCCGGGAGCACGCCGAGCGCGGTGTCGGTGCCGGCGATGCCGGTGGCGACCTCGTTCAGGGTGCCGTCGCCGCCGTAGCCGATGACGACGTCGATCCCGCGCCGGGCCGCGTCGAGCGCGAAGCGCGTCGCGTGGCCGCGGCGGTTCGTCTCGACGACCTCGACGTCGTGGCCGCGGGCGAGGCACCGGTGGACGATCACCGTGTTGCGCGCCGTCACCGACGACGCGAACGAGTTCACCACGAGCAGGATCCGCACGACGGGCGAACGGTACCCCCTCCGGCGACGGTGTGACGCCCCCCGTGACTCGCGACACGAGATGGCCTCCGCTTTGGGTCGTTCGGCTACCCGCCGGTAGCTTGTGAATCCATGAACGTGATCGTGTGCGTGAAGCAGATCCCCGACCCGGCGCTGCCGGGCGAGCTGGATCCCTCGACGAACACGCTGAAGCGAGCGGGCAAGCTCATCTTGGATGAGTCCGACAGCTACGGCGTGGAAATGGCATTGCAGCTCGTGGATACGGCCGGTGAGGGCGAGGTCAGCCTCGTCTCCATGGCGCCGAACGGCGAGGTGTCGGGCCTGCGGACGGCGCTGGCGATGGGTGCGGCCAAGGCGGTGCTCGTCTCCGATCCCGAGCTCGCCGGGTCCGACGCCCTGACCACCGCCAAGGTGCTGGCCGCCGCGGCGAAGCAGCTCGGCGAGGCCGACCTCATCATCGCCGGGACCGAGTCGTCGGACGGCTACACCGGCACCGTGCCCGAGCAGATGGCCGAGGTGCTCGGCCTGCCGTCGATCACGTTCGCCAAGTCGGTGGCGGTCGAGGGCGGCACCGTCAAGGTCGCCCGCCAGACCGAGTCCGGC
>JAUHYJ010000314.1 GCA_030425785.1 Acidimicrobiia bacterium
GCCACCAGGGGACGGTGCGCGTCGGGGTGTCGTTCGAGGTCGAGCTAGGGGCCACGCCGAGAGCCTATGCAAGCGCTTACATCGGTTGCGACCCCGTGGCGCGATCCGGTCAGGAGATCGATCGGTCGCGACCCTCCCAGTACGGCGCCCGCAGCTCGCGCTTGAGCACCTTGCCCGGGCCGGACTTCGGCAGCGGTTCGCCCGAGAACTCGACCGACCGGGGCACCTTGTAGCCGGCGATGCGCTCGCGACAGTGGGCGATCAGCTCGGCCTCGGACAGTTCGGCGCCCTCGCGCAACACGACGACGGCGTGCACCGCCTCGCCCCAGTCGTCGCTCGGCACGCCGAACACCGTCGCCTCGAGCACGGCGGGGTGGGTGTAGATCGCGTCCTCGACCTCGGTGCAGTACACGTTCTCGCCACCGCTGATGATCATGTCCTTCGACCGGTCGAGCAGGAAGAGGTAGCCCTGGTCGTCGAGCCGGCCGAGGTCGCCGGTGCGGTACCAGCCGTCCTGCAGCACGGCGTCGGTCTGTTCGGGCTTGTTCCAGTACCCGATCATCACGTTGTCGCCGCGCACCGTGACCTCGCCCGGCTCGCCGGCGGGCAGCGGGTCGCCGGCCTGGTTGCGGATCACGACCTCGCAGCCGAGCACCGCCTGGCCGGTCGAGCGGCCGCGTTCGGTCTCGATGAGCTCGACCTCGTCGTCGAGCCCGGTGATGATCGGTGCGGTCTCGGTGGCGCCGTACAGGTGGAGGAACGCCGCGTCCGGGAACGCGGTGATGCCGCGTCGGACGACCTCGGTGGCGATCGGCGAACCGCCGTGGGCGAAGCCGACGAGGCTCGTCACGTCACGCGGGCGCTGGAGCTGCTCTTCGACCAGCGCCGCCACCATCGTCGGCACGCCGAGGGTCTGGGTGATGCGCTCGCGCTCGACGATGTCGAGCACCTCGGCCGGCTGGAACGCGGGCTGCAGCACCTGGGTCGCACCGACGGCGATCGACTGGAGCAGGCTGACCGAACCGGCGGCGTGGAACATCGGGGCGATGACGAGGTACCGGTCGGCCGACGTCATCGGCTGGGTGATCTGCATGTTCCACAGGTTGGCGATCAGGTTCCGGTGGGTGAGCATCACGCCCTTGCTCTGCCCGGTGGTGCCGCCGGTGTAGAACAGCCCGGCAAGGGAGTCGGCGGTGACGCCACCCTCGTCGAAGTCGACCGGTTCGCTGGCCGTGAGTCGTTGCTCGTAGTCGTCGGTGTCGAGGCGGACGACGCGGTCGACGACGTCGGCGAGCTCGCCCGGGTCGCGATCGCAGCACAGGATGCGCGCGCCCGAGTCCTCGAGGGCGTAGCGCAGCTCCGGGGCGGCCCAGCGGAAGTTGAGCGGGACCTGGACGCGTCCCGACATGGGGATGGCGCAATACAGCTCGGCGAACGCGATCGAGTTGAGCGCGAGCACGGCGACGCGGTCGCCGGGTTCGGTGCCGAGGTCTCGCAGCACGCCGTGCAGTCGCCGCAACCGCTCGTCGAGCTGGCGGTAGGTGATGCGGCGATCGCCGCAGACGAGCGCCTCGCCGTCGGGGTTCGTGACGAGCGCGCGCCGGATCGGATCGAGGAACGTGTGCACGTGCTGCATCATCGCGCGCCCCGGACGCCCGCGATCAGCCGAAGTAGGATCGGGGACCGATGGCGCAGAAGCAGACCGACAGCGACACGTCCTCCAGCGGTTCCTCCGCTCCCCGCAAGGCGTACACGCCACCGAAGGGGCGCCCGACACGGGCGCGCAGCGACCGCGGTGGGAACCGTCGGGCGTTCGGACCGGTCGCCCAGTGGATCACCTTCGCGATCGCGTTGGTGGTGGCGGTGGTGATCATCATCTTGATCACCGGCGGCGGCGACTTCAACCCGTTCGACGACGAGCAGCAGCCGATCAACCCGCTGACGGTGGGCGTGACGGCGATCGCCTGATCGGGACGCGGCCGGTCAGGTGTCCGGCTCGTCGCCGGGCAACGTGAGCGGCGTCGAGACGCACTGGATGTAGTCGAGCACGTTCTGGGCGTGCTGCGCGAACACCGACGCCTCGTCACCGATCGTCGGATCGTCGATCCGGCCCGCCCACAGGTCGCGCTGTGCCTGCACCCCGTCGCACCCCGACTCGACGGCGATGTCGACGGTCTGCTGCACGACGGCGGGGGTGTCGCCCTCGAAGGGGATGAGCTCGCTCGGTCGGATCTCGATCCGGCGGCCGTCGAGCGTGTCGCCGACGAAGACGACCTCGGCCACCGTGTTCGGCGGCGGCGTGGTCGGCGGGGCCACGACGGCGGCGCACGCCGGACTGGTGCGGATGTTCTCGTCGTCGGCGCGCACACACCGCACGGCCAGATACGTGTCGAGGTCGTAGCCGACGATGCCCGGGTACTTCACCATCTCGCCCCGGAACCGGTCGTACGACGCACACGACAGCAGCGCCACGTCGAGCAGGTCGACCTGGCGGTCCGGCTCGGCCGCCTGCGACGCCTCGCGGACGGTCGCGGCGCAGCCGGTCGCGGGCGCGGCCTCCTGTCCGGGCGGCGTGCACGCCGCGAGCAGTGGCCCGAGGAACGCGACCACGATGGTCGTCCGGAGGGTCGACCGACGGAGGGGGGAGGCGGGCACGCCGTCATGTTCTCGCACCGTCGGCACCGATTGCCAGCACCCCCGCTATCCTCGGCCCCGCTGGCGACGTGGCCGAGTGGCTGAGGCAACGGCCTGCAAAGCCGTGTACCCGGGTTCGATTCCCGGCGTCGCCTCGATGGCGAGGGTCCACGGGGTCGGAAACGGCCTCGTGGACACCGCCGGGAACTGCGCCCGGCGACCCGGCGGCCGCGGTCAGAGGACCGGTTGGCCGAGCGGGCGGCTCGTGCTGTGGCCGACCAGCCCGGTGCCGACATGGGGGAGTGACGACGAGGTCGCGGCGACCGGTTCGTCCTCGATCACGCCGACGAGCGCGTCCGGCTCGACCGTGGACGTGCGGCCGGCGTCGAACAGGCTCAGCTCCGCGAGCTCGGACAGGGCCGACATGGTCGACCGCATCGCCGGCACCGGGACCGGATGGCTGATCAGGTAGCCCTGGGCCTTGTCGCAGCCGAGCTGGCGCAGCTCCTGGAGCTGATGGACCGTCTCGACGCCCTCGGCGACCAGGTCGAGCCCCATCGAACGCGCCATCGCGATGATCGTGCGCACGAGCGAGCGGTCGTTCGTGTTGTCGGCGATGCCCTGGACGAACGCCCGGTCGATCTTGATGCGCTGGATCGGGAACTGCTGGAGCAGCGACAGGGACGAGAACCCGGTGCCGAAGTCGTCGAGCGCGAGGCGCACGCCCATGGCCCTGATTTCGCGCAGCGTCGTCTGGGCGAGCTCGGGCTCGTCGAGCATCATCGACTCGGTCATCTCGATCCAGAGCAGGTGCGGGGGCACGCCGCTCTCGTCGAGGGCTCGCCGCACGATGCCCGCGAACTCCGGGTCCGCGATCTGGCGAGGTGACACGTTGACCGAGACCGTGGTGGTGGGCTCGACCACGCCGTCGTCGATCCAGCCGCGCAGTTCGCGAAGCGCGTCGTGCAGGGCCCAGGCGCCGAGCTCGCAGATCATGCCGGTGTCCTCGGCGACCGGGATGAACGAGGCGGGCGACACGAGCGTCCCGTCCGATCGCTCCCAGCGCATCAGCGCCTCGAACCCCGCCACGCGTCCGGTGACGATGTCGACGATCGGTTGGTGGTAGAGCCGCATCTCCTGGCGGCCGATCGCGCCGTGCAGCGCGTGCTCGACGTCCATGCGCTCGGTGATGTTCGCCTGCATCGAGTCGTCGAAGACGGCGACGCGGTTGGCGCCGTCGGTCTTCGCCCGGTGGGTGGCGATGTCGGACCGGCGGAGGAACTCGTCGGCCGTCAACGAGCGCTTCGACGGGGCGACGGCGACACCGATGCTCGCCGTGAGGAAGACGTTCGACTCCTCGATCGTGATCGGGGCGGCGAGCGTGGCGCGGATCGCCTCGACGACGACATCGGCCTCGGCGACGGACGTGGTCGACGGCGCCAGCACGGCGAAGTCGTCCCCGCCGACGCGAGCGGCGACGCCGCCGATGTCGCAGGCGACCCGGCGGAGGCGGCACGCGACGATGCGCAGCACCTCGTTCGCGCCGTAGTGGCCGAACGAGTCGTTGATGTTCTTGAAGCGGTCGAGGTTGAGCTGGATGATCGTCGGATGGCGTTCGGAGCGCCAGGTCTCGTCGAGCGCCTCGGCGACGATCTCGACGAACCGGTGCCGGGTCGGGAGGTCGGTCAGGTCGTCGTGGTCGGCCCGCCGCCGGAGCTGCTCGGTCACGCGCTGGTGATCGTTCACCGTGATGGCCAGGCGCGCCACGACGAGACCGACCAGCAGGACCGTGCCGGAGATCCGCAGCGCCAGATCGGCGTTGCCGGACGGTGGCACGGTGGCGAGCAACGCGGCCGGGGCCAGGACCGCGGTCCCGAGCAGGACCAACCGGACCTCGTGCTCGACCTCGGACAGCGGGGTCGAGTCGATCTCCCGCACGTCGGGCTGGAGCGCGGCGGCGAGGACGAAGGCCACCGCCACCGAGTAGGCCGTCGCGGGCGCAGCCGCCGGCCCGCCGACGCCCTCGATCAACTCCACCCTGCTGAGCAGGCAGCCGACCAGGTTGGCGATGCTCGCGAACACCATCATGAGGACGCTGCGGTTGCGTTGGAGGCCGTCGCTCCACAGGTCGACGAGCAGCGTCGTCGTGATCGTCGCGAGCGGCACGATGGCCGACGCGACGATGGCGAGCGCCGGCTCGACCCCGCTCTCGATGAGCGGTTGGGTCAGGAAGATCCAGGTGGCGAGCGACAAGCCCTGGGCGACCAGCGAGAGATCGACGAGGTCGCCGGCCGTCGGCCGCCCCGTCCGGCGAGCCTTCGCGGACGCGAGTGCGAGCACGATCGCGAGTGCGATGCCGGCGTCGCACACCGCGACGGTCCAGGTCAGCGGGCCCCCGAGTTGGTCGGCGACCCCGGTCACGAGGTGCAGCACGCCGACGAAGATGATGAGGCCGTAGACCGGTCGGACACGGATGACGACGATGCTGGTCAGCAACGCCGCCGCCGCGGTCACGAGCATCAGCATCCGCCAGC
>JAUHYJ010000315.1 GCA_030425785.1 Acidimicrobiia bacterium
GCCGCCGGGCTGACCATCTGCCGGGCGTCGTCAGTCGACGATCGCTGCGAGTGCGTCGCACAGCGCGACGCGACGCGCGTCGTCGCCGAGCGTCGCCAGCTGATCCCATGCCTCGAACGAGGTCAGAGCGGCGATGACCGCCACGCGCCGGTCGTCCCCGTCGAGTTCGGGCGCGAAGTGCTGCGCGACCTGGTCGGCGAACGTGGCTCGGACGCGGTCGATCGTCTCGGCGAAGTCGCTGACATCGGCCGACTGCCGGCGAGTCAGCCGCGCCATCGGCGCCGTGCGTGCGTAGAACGCGTCGCGAGCTGCGACGAAGCGATCGATCCGGTCCGGCAACGGCCCCTCACCGATGTCCGGGATCGCCATCAGTTCGTCGAAGCGCTGGAAGTACCGGCCGATCGACTCGTGCCGCAGTTCGTCGAGCGTCGAGAAGTACCGGAACAGCGACGCCTGCGACACCCCGGCTCGCTCGGTCACCTGCTCGACGGTCGGCGGGGCGTTCCCCTCCAGGACGAGATCGATCATGGCATCCATCACGGCCTGACGGCCGCGCTCGCGCCGCAACCGCCGGCCGTCGACAGAAGTGGTCGCGTCGCTCACGAGAAAGATATTGACAGTAAGACTCTCACAATGCAAGATCAGATCCATGGGGAACGCAGGGGCAGACACGTCGGGCTTCGGCGGGCGCATCGGTCGCACGCTCGCCGACTCGGAACCGTGGTTCGACGAACCACCGCATCCCGGCGAACACGCACCCAACGTCGTCGTCGTACTGCTCGACGACACCGGCTTCGCGCAGTTCGGCTGCTACGGCTCCGACATCGACACACCACACGTCGACGCCCTGGCGGCGGACGGGGTGCAGTTCACCAACTTCCACGTCACCCCGCTCTGCTCGCCCACCCGGGCGTCGTTGCTGACCGGGCGGAGCCAGCACGCGGTCGGCATGCGCGGCGTGTCGAACTGGCGCACCGGCTTCCCGCACCAGCTCGGCCACATCTCGAACGACGCCGCCACCGTCGCCGAGGTGCTGCACGACGAGGGGTACATCACCTTCTGCACCGGCAAGTGGCACCTCGCGCCGATGGACCAGTGCTCGGCCGCCGGCCCGTTCGACCAGTGGCCGCTGGCTCGCGGGTTCGACCGCTTCTACGGCTTCCTCGAGGGCGAGACCGACCAGTTCCACCCCGACCTCGTGTGCGACAACCACCACGTCGACCCGCCGGCGACGCCCGACGAGGGGTACCACCTCAGCGAGGACCTGGTCGACCAGCTCCTGCGCATGATCAACGACGCCAAAGGCGTCCGCCCCGACCGACCCTTCTTCGCCTATCTGCCCTTCGGCGCCACCCACGCGCCGCACCAGGCACCGCCCGAGTACCTCGCCAAGTACCGGGGGCGCTACGACGAAGGCTGGGACGTCATCCGTCGGCGCTGGTACGAGCGCCAGCTCGAGCTCGGCGTCATCCCCGCCGGCACCGAGCTCGCGCCACGCAACCCGGGCGTCGACGCATGGGACGACCTGCCCGAGAACCAGCGCCGGCTCGCCTGCCGCCTGCAGGAAGCGTTCGCCGCGTTCCTCGACCACACCGACGACCAGATCGGACGCCTCGTCGACGGCCTGCGGGCGATGGGCGAGCTCGACAACACGATCCTCGTCGTGCTCGCCGACAACGGCGCCAGCCAGGAGGGCGGGCCGTTCGGGGTGATGCACGAGATGAAGTTCTTCAACGGCATCCTCGAGACGCCCGACGAGGCGATCGAGCGGATCGACGACATCGGCGGCCCGCACAGCCACACCAACTATCCGTGGGGGTGGGCCCAGTGCGGCAACTCGCCGTTCAAGTGGTACAAGCAGAACACCCACGAGGGCGGCGTGCACGTGCCGATGATCGTGCACTGGCCGGCCGGCCTGGCCGACAGCGGCGGGTCGCGGCGCGACCAGTTCGTCAACGTGTCGGACATCGTCCCGACGCTGTACGAACTGCTCGACATCACGCCGCCCGACGTCCGGGGCGGTCGCACCCAGCTGCCGATCACCGGCCGGTCGTTCGCCCCCGTGCTGCACGACCCGGGCGCGCCGGCCACCAACACGCTGCAGTACTTCGAGCAGTCGGGCAGCAGGGCGATCGTCGCCCAGCTCGACGGCGACGCCGGGCCCGAACGCTGGAAGGCCGTGTGCCGCCACCTGCCGGGCGCCGACTTCGACACCGAGCCGTGGGAGCTGTACCGCCTCGATGACGACTGGTCGGAGTGTCACGACCTCGCCGCCGAGCAGCCCGGACGGCTCGCCCACCTCGTCGATCTGTGGTGGCAGGAGGCGAGGCACCACGGTGTGCTCCCCCTGGACGACCGCGGGTTCGAGCTGTTCGCCGCCCGCTTCGCAGAGCGAAGCCCGCACCCACCGAGCCGCCGGTACGTGTACCGGCCACCGATGTCGCCGATGCCCGCCGAGGCGGCCGCCGGTGTCGGCGGCCGCAGCGTCGACCTGACGGCGCGCGTCACGCGCGCCGACGGCGACGAGGGCGTGCTCTATGCGACCGGCACCGAGAACTCCGGCATCTCGGTGTTCGTCCAGGGCGACCGGCTCGTCGTCGACTACAACGCCTTCGACGACCACACCGTCGTCGAGTCGTCGGTGCCGGTCCCGGTCGGCGACAGCGAACTCGGCGTGCGCATCCGTCGCACCGGCCCCTCGACCGGCACGGTCGAGGTCGTGGTCGACGGCACCGCGTGCGGACAGGCCGACCTGCCGCTCTTCATGCGCATGATCTCGTCGGTCGGCACGAGCATCGGCTACGACCACGGCTCAGCGGTGTCGCAGCGCTACACCGGTCCGTTCCCCTTCACCGGCACGCTCCACGACGTGACGATCCAGCTGCTCACCCGCGAGGAGGCCGACGCCCTGGCCGCCCGCGCGGCAGCGGAGATGTCGCGCCAGTGAGCGTGTCGATCACCCTCCTCGGCACCGGCAGTCCGATGCCGTCGCCCGACCGGGCCGGCCCGGCGACGCTGATCTCGGTGACCGGCGGTGCCGTCGACGAGCACTACCTCGTCGACGCCGGGCGTGGCGTGCTGATGCGGCTCGCGGCGATCGGGCTCGGCGCGACGAACCTCACCGCCGTGCTGCTGACCCACCTGCACAGCGACCACATCACCGACCTCAACGACGTGATCACGACCCGCTGGGTGATGACGTTGCCACCGGCCGAGCCCAGCCCGCTCGTGGTCGTCGGCCCGGTCGGCACCCGGACGGTGGTCGACCATCTGCTCGCCTCGCTCGAACCCGACATCGGCTACCGCATCGCACACCACGACGACCTCCACGTCGCGCCGGGCGTGGTGGTGCACGAGGTCACCGACGGACGCGTCGACCTCGGGGGCGAGGTCGACATCAGCTGTGCCCCGACCGATCATCGACCGGTCGACCCGACCGTCGGCTATCGGCTCGAGCACGACGGCGCGTCGGTGGCCGCGGCCGGCGACACGGTGCCCTGCGAAGGCCTCGACCGGCTGTGCGCCGGTGCCGACGCGCTCGTGCACACCGTCATCCGCAAAGACCTCATCGGTCAGCTGCCCATCCAGCGCATGCTCGACACGCTCGACTACCACTCGTCGCCCGAGGAGGCCGCCCAGACGGCGGCTCGCGCCGGTGTCGGGACGCTCGTGCTCACGCACTACGTCCCGCCCATCCCGACCGGCGGCGACGGCGCCGACTGGCGCGCCCTCGCCGCCGCCCACTTCGACGGTGCGATCGAACTCGGCGACGACCTCCACCGCATCGAGATCACGAAAGGCACCTGACATGCAGATCCTCCGCACGCCCGACGACCGCTTCGCCGACCTGCCCGACTACCCGTTCGAGCCGCAGTACGCGGAGGTCCCCGCCGACCCGGATGATCGTGACGGTGGCACGCTGCGCGTGCACTACCTCGACGAGGGCCCGGCCGACGCAGCCCCGATCCTGCTCCTGCACGGCGAGCCGTCGTGGAGCTACCTGTACCGCCACATGATCGCGCCGCTCGTCGAGGCCGGACACCGCGTCATCGTCCCCGACCAGGTCGGGTTCGGCCGCAGCGACAAGCCAGCCTCGATGGACGACTACACCTACGCTCGCCACGTCGCCTGGATGTCGGCACTCGTGTTCGACCACCTCGACCTGCACGACGTCACCTTCTTCGGGCAGGACTGGGGCGGCCTGATCGGCCTGCGACTCGTCACCGCGCAGCCCGACCGGTTCGCCCGCATCGTGGTGGCCAACACCGGCCTGCCGACCGGCGACCCCGCGCCGGGTGAGGCGTTCATGGCGTGGCAGAAGTACAGCCAGACGTCGCCCGAGTTCCCGATCGGCACCCTGGTCGACCGGGCCGTCGTCCGCGACCTCTCCCCCGACGAGATCGCGGCCTACGACGCGCCGTTCCCCGACGACTCGTACAAGGCCGGCGCCCGCATCTGGCCGTCGCTCGTCGTCACCTCGCCCGACGGGCCCGAGGCGGCCGAGAACCGCGCCGCGTGGCAGGTGCTGATGCAGTGGGACAAGCCGCTGCTCTGCTGCTTCAGCGACCGGGACCCCGTCACCAGGAACGGCGAGAAGCCGTTCATGAAGCTGGTGCCCGGAGCACAGGGACAGCCACACCGCACCACGTCGGGAGGCCACTTCCTGCAGGAGGACTGCGGCCCCGAACTCGCTCGCGTCATCGACCAGTTCGTCGCCGGGACGCTCACGTGAGCGACTGGCGAGCGCGTAGCCGCCGCGCGTCGTTCGCGTCGCACCGCCTCGTCGGCTGGATCTACTGGGACCCCCGCGGTATCGACGGCTACGCCGCACTCGGCGTGCCGAACGGCACCGGGTACTACATCACGACCCGTGCCGGTCGCCTCGGCGACGCCGGCGCCGACGTCGTCACCGCCGCCTACTTCTCGATCCACCCCGACTTCGTCCGCGTCAGCTACGAACTGTTGGCGCCGCACGGCACGCCCGACGACGCGATGCGCGTGCGCGACGACGCGGTGCTCGCCGGGTTGCGCGACTACGTGCCCGGCATCTGCGACGAGCTGGCGTCGATGTCGGGCGCACTGTGGGACGCGGCCGACTCGCTGCCGTTGTCGGGCCGCCCGATGTTCGCCGCCCAGCTCCGCCATCGCCGCCCCGA
>JAUHYJ010000316.1 GCA_030425785.1 Acidimicrobiia bacterium
GACCTCGAGATCGACCCCGACGGCACCCGACTGCACACCGTCGACCTCGGACGCCGCGAGCTCGTCACCCTCGCGGTCCCCAGCGGCGAGGTCGAGCGACGCCTGCCGATCACCGGTCGGGCGCTCGGCGTCGACGGGTGCGCGGTCGCTGACGACCGGCCCTTCGGCGACCTGCGAGCGTTCGGGCTCGGGCGGGACGTGGCCGGCCGGCTGCTGCTCGGCGTGGTGTGCTCGGCCGAGTCGACGGTGCCGGCCGACGCCGTGATCGACGAGGACGAGACGCCGCACACGCCCCTCGGCGACCCCGGACAGCTCGCCGCCATGGTGTTCGAGGTCGACGGCGACCGCTTCGTCGAGCGGCTGCGCTGGGACCTCGCCGTCGACCGCGGCGAGACGCAGACCAACGGCCTCATCTCGAACGACGCGACCTGGCATCCGTGGGTCGACGCCGTGCCGTTCGACGACGAGCACGAGGCGGTGTCGTACCCGCAGCCCGCCGTGACCGACATCGCCGGGCTCGCGGACGGGTCGATCGTCCTGGCGCTCGGCGACCGGTGGGGCCACCAGACCATGCCGGGCAGCAACGCACCGACCACGATCGGCGAGCGGCACGACATCGTCGAGGTGATCTCGGCGGGCGACCTCCAGCTCGCGTGCCCGGACGGGCAGAACTGGGCGATCGAGGGAGCCGGCGAATGTCCCGGCGGCTGGGGCGACGGGTTCGAGCACTTCACCGCCGACCGGTACGGCTGGCACGCCGAGACCGCGCTCGGCGCGGTCGTGGCGTTGCCGGACACCGGCGACGACACGCCGACGATCGACGGCGAGCTGCCGATCGTCGCCACCCACATCGATCCTCGGCCCGGCGAGCTCACGTGGTGGTCGGGCGGCATCGTCATCCACGACGCCGCGACGGGCACGGCGGTGCGCGGCGTGCGGCTCTACGACGGCCGGCACGCCGAACCCGACTACACCTTCGAGCACGCGGCCGGCATGGCCGGCCTCGCGCTGCTGTGCGACCCCGTACCGGCCGAGCTCGGCGGACGGATCTGGTACGACGTCGACGCCGACGGCGAGCAGGACCCCGACGAACCACCGATCGCCGGTGTCGTCGTCGAGTTGCGCGACCTCGCCGACACCGTGCTCGCGACCACCACGACCGGTGCGGACGGTGCGTACCGGTTCGGCGACGAGGACGTGCCGGGTGGGCTCGCGGTGGGCGACCGTCACCGGATCACCGTCGCCGCCTGGAACCACGACGGCGGACCGTTCGGTCCGGGCGGCGCCCACACCGGCCTCCGCCTGACCGATCACGACCCCTCGCTCGACCCCGCCGTCGACTCCGACGGCACGGTCTGGAGCGAGCCCGGACCGCTCTCAGCGCTCGCGACCGCGGAGGCCGTCGTCGGCGACGACCCGGACACCGCGCGGTTCGAGGGCGCGGTCGACCACTCGATCGACTTCGGCTACCGCGACCAGTACGACCTCGCGGTGACGACGCGGTCGGTGCGTCACGACGATCTGCTCGGCGTGCTCGCGTTCGAGATCGTCGTGCACAACCAGGGCTCGGAGCCGTCGGGTGCGTTCGCGATCGTCGATCGCCTGCCGTTCGGCACCGAGCTGATCGCGGCGAGCGAGGGCGCCGACGGTGGCGACGACGACCACCACGACGACGACCACCACGACGACCATGTCCTGCGCTGGGACTATGACGTCGACGACCAGCTCGCCGCCGGCGAGACGCGCACCCTCACCGTGCTCGTGCTCGTCGAGGATCCGGCCCTGTCGCCGTTCGTGAACGTGGCCGAACTCGTCGCGGACGACGGCGACGACGACGACTCGACACCGGGCAACGCCGACCTCGCGATGATCCTCGACCGCACCGAGGAGCTGCTCGAATCGGGCGGCCTGCTCGACGACAACGGCGTCGACCCGCTCGAGGACGACGCCGATGCAGCTGCCGTGTACCTCCACCAGGTCCAGGGCAGGGTCTGGCTCGACCCCGATCGCGACGGCGAGTATCGACCCGACGAGCTCGCGGACGAGCCGGTCGTCACGATCGAGGTCACCGAGCGCGCGCTGGCCGGCGTGCCGGTGGTCCTGCGCCACGCCGACGGCACCGAGATCGACCGCCAGTGGACGACCTACGACGGCGCCTACTCGTTCGCGATGGTGCCCGCCGGCGAGTACGTGATCGAGATCCCCCGGACCGAGTTCCTGATCGACCGACCGCTCAACGGTCTGAACGAGCTGACGACCCGGACCCCGCGCGCCTCCGACGAGATCGGTCGGGGCGACGGGCTCCGCATCCCGCTGGGGCTGGCGGCGACGCCCGACGCCGCCGCGTCCCCGGTCACGACCGTCGACATCGGTCTCGCCACCCGCCCGAGCCGGCCGTGGACCGCGGCGATCGACCTCCGCCTCCTCGTGCCCGCGGCAGTGCTGCTCGCCGTCGGCCTCCTGGCCGCACAGCGACGATCGAACCGCGCCGCCCTCCTGGCCGGCTGACGCGGCGCTACACGCCGTCGAGCTCGGCGAGCACGGCGGCGACGACCTCGTCGTGGAACCGGCCGTCGGTGGCGATCACGCCACGGTTGCGTTCGAAGCGCCGTCCGTGCCCGAAGTCGAGCGGTGCCCCGGTGACGTCGGTGACCACCCCACCCGCCCGCTCGACGACGAACTTCCCCGCAGCGTGGTCCCAGATCTTCTCGCGGTAGTCGGCACGAGTGGGCAGGCGCAGGTAGATCGACGCGTCGCCGCGCGCCACGGCGGCGTACTTGCACTGGCTGTCGATGCGATACGGCTCGGCGGTGATGCCCAATCGCTCGGCGATGCGGGCGGACTGGCCGTGGTCGGAGTGACCCGACTCGACCGACTCGCAGAACCGCACGTCGGCGAGGTCGTCGGGTCGCGCCACCCGCACGTCGACCGGTTCGTCGGCACCTGCATAGGCGCGACAACCATCGGCGTCGGCGGCGAACACCGCGCCCCGCGATCCGTCGGGGTTGGGCAGGTTGGGACACCCGAGCACTCCGAGGACGACCTCGCCCCGCTCGATCAGCGCCAGGGCGATCGCGTACTGGTCGCCGCGCAGGAACCCCTTCGTCCCGTCGATCGGGTCGAGGGTCCAGTACGCGTCGGTCGTGCCGTCGGCGCCGCCGATGCCGATCCAGTCGAGCACGGTCGACGCCGACGCATCACGTCCGAGCTGGGCGTTCACCAACCCCACGACACCGTCGCGCAGCGTCGCCTGGGCATCGTCGGCCAGGTCGGCGGCGGCCTCCTCACCGACCAGGTCGAGGGCGCCGAGCCGCTCGGTCAGCACCGCGGCGACCACCGCCTGGGCGGCGAAGTCCGCGACCGTGACCGGGCTGTCGTCACCCTTCGTGAGGGTGTCACCGGCGACGAGCCGGCCCTGCGCGGCGGCGCACAGTTCGGCCGCGCTCCGCACGGCGTCGATCGCCGCGGCGAGCTGTCGGGATCGGTCAGTCTCCATATCGGGCCTCCGTCTGGCGTCGGTATTCGTCGGCGAGGCGGGTGACGTCCTCGGGCAGGACGCCGCCGGCGAGATCGGCGATCGACACCGTCTCGAGCACGCGGCGCAGGCTGCCCCGGATCGCCATCCACACCTCGGGCAGATGCTCGGCGGGCGCCGGGTACGACAACCCCCGCAGGCTCTCGTCGTGGACGTCGGCGAGCGGGCCGTCGACGGCGCGGAACACGTCGGCGACCGAGATCGCCGTCGCCGCGCGCGAGAGCGTGAACCCGCCGTCCGGACCTCGCTTCGATCGCACGAGCTCGGCCCGCTTGAGGTCACGCATGATGTCGAGCAGGTACTTCAGCGAGATGTCCTGTCGCGTCGCGATCGACTCGGCCTTCATCGGCTCGCCGTCACCGGCCGCGAGCTCGGTCATCGCCCGCACGGCGTTGTCGACTCGCTCCGAGATCCGCATGACGCCCCGACGCTACCGGTCGCGCACGGTCGCCCATGTTGCGATCGGGTGCCCGCAGGCCCCAAGATTGTCGACAATCCATCGGTGAGGAGCTCCACCATGCCACTCGACAAGCCCTATCTCGACGTCCCGGGCACGACGATCTTCGATGCCGAACAGTCCCGCAAGGGCTACTGGCTCAACCAGTTCTGCATGTCGCTCATGAAGCCGGAGAACCGCGAGCGGTTCCACGCCGACGAGCGCGCCTACCTCGACGAGTGGGACATGACCGAGGACCAGAAGCAGGCGGTCCTCGATCGTGACCTCAACCGTGCGATCGCGCTGGGCGGCAACATCTACTTCCTCGCCAAGATCGGCGCGAGCGACGGCAAGAGCTTCCAGCAGATGGCCGGGTCGATGACCGGCATGTCGGAAGACGAGTACCGCGAGATGATGGTCAACGGAGGCCGCTCCCCCGACGGCAACCGCTACACGAGCGAGTGGGAGGACCACTGATGGCACGCGTCACCGCCAGCGTCTACACGTCACACGTCCCGGCGATCGGCGCCGCCGTCGATCTCGGCAAGACCGACGAGGCGTACTGGCAGCCGCTCTTCGCCGGCTACGAGCACTCGAAGGCATGGATCGCCGACCACACGCCCGACGTGATCGTGCTGGTGTTCAACGACCACGCGACCGCGTTCGACCTGTCGATGATCCCGACGTTCGCGATCGGCACCGGGGCCCACTACCCGATTGCCGACGAGGGTTGGGGTCCGCGCCCGGTGCCGCCCGTCGAGGGTGACCCGATGCTCGCGTCGCACATCGCGCAGTCGGTCATCCAGCAGGACTTCGACCTGACGATCGTCAACGAGATGGACGTCGATCACGGCCTCACGGTGCCGCTGACGTTGCTGTTCGGTCAACCCGACGCGTGGCCGGTCAAGGTGATCCCGTTCGCCGTGAACGTCGTCCAGTACCCTGTCCCGTCGGGCCGGCGCTGCCTCGAGCTCGGCAAGGCGATCCGGCGCGCGATCGAGTCGTACGACGACGACCTGAACGTCCAGGTGTGGGGTACCGGCGGCATGTCGCATCAACTGCAGGGCCCGCGCGCCGGACTCATCAACAAGGAGTGGGACAACCGCTTCCTCGACCGGCTGATCGACGATCCGGAAGCGCTCGCCGACGTCCC
>JAUHYJ010000317.1 GCA_030425785.1 Acidimicrobiia bacterium
GCATCCTCGCGGTCGATGTCGATTCCGGAGACACCCTGTTCTCCCGCAACGCCGAAAAGCGTTTCGTGTCCGCAGCGACGGGCGGATGCCGGTCTGGCGAGCGGGCGACGCGCCGCTGGTTTTCGAGGACCGCAGATGACGATGTCGCGACGCTCACGCCGAACGCACCTCAGCGCCCTCGTCCTCGGCTTCGCGCTGGAGCTCGAGCAGCAGCTCCTGCTGCTCGATGAGCGCCGCCTCGCTGGCGCGGAGTTCGGCGCGCTTGTCGCGAAGCCGTGCCTGGGCCTCCTCGTAGTCGTCGAGCGACGTCGTGCCGCTGTCGGCGGCGATCTCGGACAGCACGCCGCCGTGCAACTGCTCGGTCGGCTCTCGCAGGTCGGTGAGGATCGGGATGCCGGACGCACCGCTCGCGACGAACCGGTCGACGGCCACCGACTCGACCGCCTCACGCAACTCGTCGACCTCGATGATCAGTGCGGCGATCTCCTCTTCCAGGCGCTGCTGCTCGAGCTCGAGCAGGTCGAGCCGGGACTCGGCGGCGAAGTAGTCCTCGGCCGCCTGGTTGGCGCGCTCGCGAGCAGCGATGATCTCGCGGGCGGCGCGCTGCGCTGCGTCGTCGGAGGTCTCGGCGCCCGGGTCGATGCCGGTGTCCTGATCGATGGTCGTGTCGCTCGGCTCGTCGTCGGACTGTGCGAGCACTGCGGGCGCAGCGGCGGTCACGGTGAGGAGCGTCAGCACCGACGCGATCAACCATTTCGCCGCTGACATACGGGGCGTCAGCGTAGCGGCGGTCCCAGCGCGGATACGGTGACCCGACCATGTCCGATCACCCCGTGCTGGAGCTCGACGACGTCTCGTTCGTGCGCGACGGCCGGTCGATCGTCGACTCGGTGTCGCTGCACGTTCGTGCCGACGAGAACTGGCTCGTCCTCGGTGCGAACGGGAGCGGCAAGACGACGTTGTTGCGGATCGCCGCGATGTACGAGCATCCGAGCTCGGGTCGGGTCCGCGTCCTCGGCGAGGAACTCGGCCACACGGACGTGCGTCGCCTGCGACAGCGGGTCGGGTACGCGTCCGCCGCGCTGACCGCGGAGTTCCGACGTGAGCTCACCGCCACCGACGTCGTGATGACGGCGAAGCACGCCGCGCTCGAGCCATGGTGGCACCGCTACGACGACGGCGACCGTGCCCGCGCTCGCGATCGCCTCGACCGGATGGGGGTCGGGCACCTGCACGACCGAGCCCTCGGCACCCTCTCGTCCGGCGAGCAACAGCGGGTGTTCCTCGCCCGGACGCTGATGAACGACCCTGGCGTCGTCCTGCTCGACGAGCCGTCGGCGCGCCTCGACCTCGGCGGCCGCGAGCAGCTCGTCCACGCGCTCGACGACATGGCTGCCGACCCGGCCGCGCCACCGTTCGTCCTCATCTCCCATCACGTCGAAGAAGTGCCGCCCGGCATCACCCACGTGCTGATGCTGCGCGACGGTCGCGCCCTCGCCTCCGGACCCGTCGGTGAGCACCTCACCGCAGCGCAGCTGAGCGACTGCTTCGGGGTGCCGCTCGAACTCGAACGCCGACCGGGCGGCCGGTTCAGCGCGTGGGCGAGCCGCTGACGAGGTCGGCCAGCCCGGCTCGGCCGCGCCGCACCTGGTCGTCGAGCACGGCGCCGAGCACGCCGGGCACCCACAGACCGCCGTCGTAGGCGAGGTGCATGACGACCTCGGTCTCGTCCGTACCGGCATGGAGCTCGACCCGCAGCGCCCACCGAGCGTGATCGCGCCCGTCGGTCTCGGCCCGCTCGAACACCGCGAGTCGATCGGGGTCGGCGTCGACGCGCACCATGCGCAGCTGCTTCGACCGGGCGAACGGCCCGACCCGGGCGCGCAGCTCGACGTCCCACGCCGGCGGCTCGGCAGCCGGTTCTGCCGTGGCTGCGTGGACGAGCGGCAGCCAGCGGGGATACGCCGCCAGATCGTCCACGAACGGGTAGATCCGCGAGGGCGCGGCCGCGATGACGACCGATTCGGTCGAGCGCATCACCGGCGCGGACGATCGGTGCCGCGGAACGCGCGCGCCAGGAGCGGGCTGCGCACCTCGAGCAACCCACCGAGGTCGTCGTCGTGATCGAAGTCGGGCGCCCACGGCGATGCGGGATCGCCGTGCGGCTCGTCAGCCCCGTCGGACGCCTCGGGCGGTGCGGGCCGCTCGATCTCGCCGGTGCCGTCGATGACGAGCTGCTCGGGCCCGTCATCACCGTCGTCGACCCGTCGACGGCGCGGTCGCCGGGGCGGCGGCTCGGTCGCGGTCGTTGCGCTCCGCGGCTTGAACAGGCGCAGGGTGCCCTCGCGGCGGTCGTCGAGCGTCCAGCCGCGCGGGACGACCATGGCGTCGGCGTGGCGGCTGCACAGAACCCCCGGCTCCTCGACGGGGGTCTCGGCGAGCGGGGCGATCCAGAACAGCAGGTGCTCGGGCATCATCCCGTACGCGACGGCGCCGGTCTCGGAGCACCCCGGTCGCTCGCACAGCCTCGCCACGTGCCGGAATCTACCGGGTGCGCGCGCAGCGTGAGAGTCAATCGTGCCGTGCCGTCGCCTCAGTCGGGGCGGTCGACACGCCCGGCGGCGTAGAACCTGCGCCCGGTGATCTCGTCCGGTTCGATGCGGACGACGTTGGGTTTCGGTCCGCGATGCCACGGGAAGAGCGGGAGGTCGTCGGCCTCCATCATCTCCCACATGTTCTCGACGAGGCGGGCTCGGCCCTTGACCACCACGCTCCAGGCCTCACCCGCCTCACCGTCGAAACCGTCGACCTCGAACGCCACCGCCTTCCCGAGCACCGACGCCGCCAGCTTCGTTCCGGCACCACTCCGGAACACCACCGCGCCGTCATCGACGATGTGGTTGACGGGGAAGATGTCGGGATGGTCGCCGATGGACACCGCGAGCCGCCCGACGTCGGACCGCTGGATCAGCGTCCAGCACTCCGATTCGGACAGCTGCACGATCTCGTCGGCAGGGTGGAGTTGGTCTCCGTCGACGGCCATACCGCATTGTGCGCGCCACCGTATGGGTCTCGGCAAGGGACCGAGGTCCCGAACCGGCGCGTCCAGGCTGTCGGCCCGTCAGGTCATCGCCCGCGACGACGCTCCGACCGACACCGAACGACGACGCTCCGAACGACGACACCCCGAACGACGACACCCCGGACGACCGACCATGGGAGATCGTCGTACCGGGGTGCTTCGTGGTGGGCGATATTGGACTCGAACCAACGACCCCTGCCGTGTGAAGGCAGTGCTCTAGCCATCTGAGCTAATCGCCCGTGCGGAGCGGAAGGGTAGCACCCGCCCCGGCGGATCACTCCCGCACCAACGCCGCGTCACGAGCGTCCGGCGAGGGCCGCGTGGTCGCCGGTGACGTCACCGCCGCCGACGACGAGTGCCACGCAGACGAACCGTCCGTCGCGCCCGGTCCAGGTCGCCTCGGTCGGCGCGACCGGCACCAGCCCGAACCGAGCATCGGGCTCGACGCCCGCGCATCGCGCATCGACCTCCGCGAAGAGCTCGTCGTCCGATGGGTACGGCCGGTCGCCGTCGGGGTTGAGGTCACCGACGAGGACGACCTGCGCATCGTGTGGCTCGTCGCAGTCGAACGGTTCGACCAGGGTCACCACCCCATCGTCGCCGACGGCGTCGTCGAGGGAGAAGCAGGCCCCCACGTCGAGATCGGTGACGTCGGTCCGGTCGTCGCCGGCGAGCCGCACGATCAGCGCCAGCAGCACGACCCCGACGACCACGACGGCAGCGACCGTGGCGGCGAGCAGGAGGCGCTTCATCCGCCGACGTCCACACAGGCCGTGCTCGACGTGAGCCGGTCCCGGTACCGCATCAGCGGGAACGGGCACTCCGCGTCGGTCGGCAGGACGAGGTCGACGACGAGCGAGTCGTCGTCCGAGCAGGCGATCTCGCGCACGTCGTTGTTGGGCTCGACCGCGACGCACGACCCGACGCGGAGGATGCCGTCGGGCACCTCCTCGCTCGGCGGGTCGGAGAAGAACGAGCTGATCAGCACGACGCCCCCACCGACGACGGCGCAGACCGCCATCACCTTCCACGGCATGCGTGCCGGGCCACTCGGCGTCAGGACGCGTCCGACCGACTCGGCGCCGGGCGACGGCGGTGGCACGACGTCGTCCGAGCCCTCCGGGCCCGTGAACACGGTTTCGTCGGCCGCGCCGCTGCTCGCCGACCGGAGCTTCGCGTCGTACGCGCGCCGCGCCTCGGGCCGGCCGAGCACCCGATACGCCTCGTTCACCTCGGCCATCGAGACACCACCGTCACGGGCGCCGACGTCGGGATGGGCGCGGCGCGCCACCCGCAGGTAGGCCGCCCGGATCTGCGCATCGGTGGCGTCCGACGTCAGGCCGAGGGTGTCGTAGTGGGTGCCGGCAGATGCAGCGATGCTGCGAATCGTACGGGCGAGGCGGCACGGCGACGACCGCCGCTGCCAGGCCATCCGAAAACAGTCGTGGCCGGAGGACACTGCCAGTCAGCGCATCCTCCGGCCACGGGGCGTGATCACGACGTTCCCGCGGATGATCGGGACCACAACCGACATCCACGCCATGAGCGCCAGCGGCATCTTACCGGAACGACGTCGTCCGGCCAAGACGCGTTTGCGAGCCTTGAGGCTCTCTGCACGAGCACATTGTCCGGGCATTCCGCCTGGTCAGCGGGGCCACCCGACGGTGCGTACGCACGCGATCGCGCGCGTCCGATCGTCGCGGCTCAGCTGTCGAGATTGGCCATGACGTGCTTGATGCGGGTGTAGTCGTCGAGGGCGTACGCCGACAGATCCTTGCCGTAGCCCGACTGCTTGTACCCACCGTGTGGCATCTCGGCGACGAGCGGGATGTGGGTGTTGATCCAGACGCATCCGAAGTCGAGCCGCTTCGCCATCCGCATGGCCCGCCCGAAGTCGCGGGTCCAGACGCTCGACGCCAGGCCGTAGTCGACGCCGTTGGCCCAGGCCACGGCCTGATCCTCGTCGTCGAAGCGCTGCACGGTGATGACGGGGCCGAAGATCTCGCGCTGACTCATCTCGTCGTCCTGC
>JAUHYJ010000318.1 GCA_030425785.1 Acidimicrobiia bacterium
CTTCAGCAGGAGACCGAAGACGAGGTAGTACACGCCGATCGACAACGCCGGATTCAGCAGGTGCCACAAGTTGCCGAGCACGTTCGTGATCTGACGGTGCCGCAGCTCGTTGATGGCGACGTGCCATACGTAGTTCCGCCGTTCCCACAGCTCGCGCAGATACACGTTGAGCTGGGACGATGCATGCGCGTCGCGGAGCTCGGGGAGCTCCGTCGTCGATGCCTGCGCCACCATGGCTGCGAGCCTAACCGGCGCCTCGACGCTCGACTCGACGTTCCACTCGGCCGCTACGGTGTGTCCGGTGGCCGCGGCGGAGAGGATGTCCTGGGTGGTACTGACCCGCGGCGACCGTCCCGACGAGCTCGATCGGGCGGTCGACTCACTCGACGCGCCGGTGCTGCTCGTCGCCAACGGCGTGCACGTCGATGCGCGTGCGGCCACGTCGATCGTCGAGACCGAGACCAACATCGGGATCCCGGCGGGTCGCGATCTCGGCCTGCGCTCGACGGCCACGGAGGTGGTGGGGTTCCTCGACGACGACGCAGTGGCGTCGTCCGGTGCCACGGCCGCGATCGCCGCAGCGTTCGGGGCCGACCCGCAGCTCGGCGCCGTGGCCCTGCGACTGGTCGACGAGCATGGCGACACCGCTCGGCGGCACGTCCCGCGCCTCGGCGGGCGCGATCCCGAACGGGGCGGCGAGGTCGCGCTCTTCCTCGGCGGTGCGTGCGCCGTCCGGCGCAGCGCGTACGACGACGCCGGCGGCTACTGGGGTGAACTGTTCTACGGTCACGAGGAACTCGAGCTGTGCTGGCGGCTCGTCGACCGCGGCTGGACGATCCGCTACCTCGCCGACGTCACCGTGTTCCACCCGCGGTCCGAGATCGGCCGCCACGCCGAGGGGTGGGCGATGACCGGCCGGAACCGCGTCATGATCGCCCGTCGGACCCTGCCGTGGCCCGTGGCGCTCGCCCACGTGACACTCTGGTTGGCCATCGGCTCGCTGCGAGCTCCGGGCGCGGAGCACCGCCGGGCGTACGTGCGGGGCTGGCGGGCCGGCTGGCGTGCGCCGGTCGATCGTCGCCCGATCTCGTGGCGGGCAGTCTGGCGGCTCTGCCGGCTCCGCCGACCCCCGGTCGTCTGAGTCGGTTCGGCGACGGGTCCCCGCCGTTAGCATCGGCTCGATGCGCTCTGCTCTCCGCCGAGCCGATGGTCTGATGCGTCGGTACCGCGTCGACCGTCGCCTCCCGCCTGCGGTCCGGCAGCTCTACGTCGACACGCTGCGGGCGCGCCGTCGCGATCGACGCGACCGCGCCAGCGCGTCGACGCGGCCCGTCGTCGGGTCGTCGGGTGGGGGCGTGGGTCGTCTCGGCGACCGCCGGGTCGCGACGGCAGGCCCACTCGACCGGTCGGTCCACGCGCTCGCACTCGACACGGCGGTGCAGGTCGTCGACGCCCTCACCGCCGCCGGCCTCGAGCCGTTCGTGGTCGATCGCGACGCAGACCGGATCGTCGTCGGCGTCCGGCTCCGCCACCGCGAGGCGGCGATCGCTGCACTCGCGACGGCGCTCGGCGAGCCTGGCTGGCTCGTTCGCTGGTCGGATCGTGATCGAACGGGGCTCGTCCCGCTCGGCGAGGCGCCGCGCACCCGAGCCGTCGGTCGTTCACGGTCGTGGTGCGTGTTCCGGGCGTTCGGCGTCGGCGAGCGTGCCATCGGTGACGACGCCGGTGTGATCGTGAACTTCTGGACGCCGGGGACATCGGGGCAGCTCGAACTCGTCGGGTTCCGTGGCCAGGATCGCTTCGACGAGCGGAGTCCGACCACCGTCGAGACCATCGACGGCATCGACCTACCGGGACGGGCGGCCTTCCCGGTCGCGCGGAGTCTCGAGCGGTTCGCCGGCGACGTCGACATCGTGTACACGTGGGTCGACGGTGCCGACCCGGCGTGGCAGGACGCGTTCCGGCGCGTCGCCGCCGAGTGTGGCCGCGACCTCGGCGACGAATCGCTCGACCCGGCGCGATACCGCTCGCGCGACGAGCTGCGCTACTCGATGCGATCGGTCTGGATGTACTGCGGCTGGGTGCGCCACATCTACGTGGTCACCGCCGGGCAGCGACCCGAATGGCTCGCCGACCATCCCGGCGTGACCGTCGTCGACCATCGCGAAATCCTGCCGGCGGACGGCCTCCCGACGTTCAACTCGCACGCGATCGAGGCGTCCCTCCATCACATCGACGGGCTCGCCGAACACGTCGTCTACTTCAACGACGACATGTTCGTGACGCGACCGCTCCGGCCGGAGGCGTTCTTCCACCCGAACGGACTGCCGAATCTGTTCCAGAGCGGCGCCCGTGTGCCAGGTGTCGAGGACGACCACACGCAAGCCGTCGACACGGCCGCGATCCGGGGGCGCGAGCTGTTGGCGGAGCGATTCGGCCGGGTGGTCGAGTCCAAGCCGTACCACAGCCCCTATCCGCTCCGGCGCTCAATCATGGCCGAGGTCGAGTCCGAGTTCCCCGACATGGTCGCAGCGACGCGACGGAGCCGGTTCCGGTCGCCGTCCGACCTGAGCACGGCGGCGTCGTTCTCCCAGCAGTACGCCTTCGCGACCGGGCGAGCGGTCCTCGCCGACGTGCGCACCGAGTACGTGCACGTCGAGTCGGGTCGCCTGGGTTGGCACCTCGACCGCATCCGACTGACCGACGACCTGCAGACGTGCTGCATCAACGAGACCCGCGACGGCGCAACGGGCAGCGTCCGGCGCGAGCAGCTGTTGGCCGACTTCTTCCGGGACATGTACCCGGTCGCCGCTCCGTGGGAGCGGGCGTCGGATCTTGACGATGCGTGACCGGATCACGACCCGGGCCTGGCGCGCGTACGCCGACCTGCGCCGGCGCGCCCGGCGTGATGGTGACGTCCGTGACGCCCTGGCCGTCTTCCCACGAGCCGACCGTCGAGACGTGGACGCGTGGAATCGGGCCACCGCCGCCGGCGTCGGCGCGTACCGTGCTGCATTCGCGCCGGCGGCCACCCGTGCTGCCGTCGTCTGCGTGTCGCGCCGGCCGCACCTGCTGTCGGCCATCGTCGCCAACGTCGCACGGCAGGTCGACGTCGAGCTCGACGTCGTCCTGGTCACGAACGACGCCGGCTTCGATGCGACCGATCTCGAACGCGAGCTGGCCGGGCTGGCCGGGTGGCGGGTCATCGAGATGCCTCCGTCGGCGTCGCTCGGCGCCTGCCTGAACCTCGGCGTCGACGCCGTCTCGGAGCGCTTCGTCGCGAAGTTCGACGACGACGACTGGTACGGGCCGCATCACGTCGCCGACAGCCTCCGTGCGCACCGGTACGCGGGCGCCGGCGTGGTCGGCAAGCATTCGTACTACGCAGAGATGACGCACACCGGCGATCGAGTCCTGCGCTTCCCGGCCAACGAGTTCCGGTACTCCGGCACGCTCGCCGGCGGCACCCTCGTCGTCGACCGCGAACGAATCGGCGGCGTCCGGTTCCCCGACCTGTCGCTCGGCGAGGACCGTGGGCTCCTGCACGCCTGTCACCGGCGCGGGGTGTCGACCTTCGCGGCCGATCGCTTCAATTTCGTGCAGCGCCGGGGTGGCGACAACACGTGGACGATCGCCGACGAGCACTTCCTCGAACGGACACTGCGAGCCGATCCCGACGACCCGATCCATGCGGTTGACCCCTGATCGCGCTTGACTGGACGCCGATGTCGTATCGGATCCCCCTGCCCGCCGGTGGCCGCACCGACGCGCTCGACATCGTCGAGCCGAACTCGACGGCGGTGCAGCGCTTCATCCGGCGCAACGGTCTCGGTGCCTACGAGACCCCGACGGCGGCTGCCCTGCTCGCCGTGTGCGAGACCCACGACCCCGGATTCGTCATGTACGAGGTCGGCGCGAACATGGGCTTGTACGGTGCACTCGCCGCGAGCATGTTCTCCCCGCGCCAGGTGCACGCGTTCGAACCGGCGCCGACGGCGGCCGCCGTCGTCGAGCGGATCGCCAAGCGCAACCGGTTGCCGCTCGAGGCGCACCGCCTGGCCCTGTCCGACCGCGACGGCACGGCCGATCTGTACCTGTCGCCGGTGTCCGACGCGTCGAACTCGCTCGTCGAGGGGTTCCGCTCGACCGACCGCAAGATCGTCGTTCCGACGTCGACGATCGACCAGATCGTGACCGCCACCGGAGACCACCCGGACGTGTTGAAGATCGACGTCGAGACGCACGAGCGTGCCGTGCTCGACGGCGGACGCCACACGATCGAGCACGATCGCCCGAGCATCATCGTCGAGGTCCTGCGCCGCAAGGGGCACGATCACGGCCACGAGATCAGCGAGTTCTTCGACGGGCTCGGGTACGCCTGCTACGAGTTGAGCGCGGAACCCGACTGGGTCGCCCACGAGCGCGTGCGTGGCAGCGGCACGGTCGACCGCGACTGGCTGCTCGTGCCCGGTGAGCTGCCGGCCGACTTCGCCGAGCGGTGGACGCTGTGGCGCGGCCGGTTGCTCGAGTGCACGGTCGACACCAACCCGAGGGTCCCGGTGCTGGCGAGCGTTCGCGCCGCGCACCTGCGCGGCGGATGGCGTGAGGTCGCCGCCGCAGCAGGGCGGTTCGTCCGCCGTCAGGGCGACGACGACGCCTGATCGGGGCCGGCTCTCAGGCTGCCGCTGAGGAAACCGCAGCTCCACGCGATCTGCAGGGTGCCGAGCGCGAGCGCGCATCCGACGACCCGCGTACGCGTTCGGGCGGCCACGACGACGAGGACCACCGGATAGGCGGCGAGCAGGGCACGCGCGGGACGCCACCGGACCCCGATGACGGCGGTCGCTGCGAGCGCCGGTGCGACGGCTGCCGGGATCGCCTGCCGGAGTCGCAGCGACTCGGGGTGCCGTCGGAGCACCTCGGCCTTCCACCAGCCGTACTCGTAGTATTGCTTCGCCAGCGCCCGCCACGATCCGCGCGGCCGGTAGCCGACCCACAGTTCGGGGTCGAACCACACGGTCCCACCCGCCGCCCGAAGGCGGATGTTGAACTCGTAGTCCTGGTTCCGGACGAGGTCCTCGGCGAACCAGCCGACGGTGTCGCCGGCCACC
>JAUHYJ010000319.1 GCA_030425785.1 Acidimicrobiia bacterium
GCAGAGTCGACGAAGCATGACGAGACACGACGCCCAGAGCAAACACGGGACCAGGAGCCAGATCTGTCCGGGCACGCTGCGGTAAGGAGCCAGAAGATCGGCCGCGAAGAAGACCAGCCCCGCGACGAACAATGCCGTGAGCGTGACGAGCCGACGCATTGCTCGCTGGAAGACGCGACGGGTTCGGTCGATCTCGTCGCGAGCACGCATCTCGTCGCGTGCTGCGGCTGCGAGCTCGTCCAGGGTGTCGTAGATGCGGCCGCCGCCGGCACCGCCACCGACGACGAGGACGATGGCTGCCACTGCGGCGTCGGCGGTTGGGTGGGCGATGTCGTCGGCCAGCCGCCGAAGCGATTCTGGAAGGGGACTGCCCTGCCGACGGCGCAACAGGAAGTTGTGCATCGGGTCCCTGAGTGTGCCCGTGGTGTCCTCGGCAACGAGCTCGACCGCGTTCTCGATCGCCACGCTCGAACGGCGCACGACGTCGCGGAGCTGCTCGAGCCACTGGGCGATCGCCTCAATCGTCTGACGGTCCCGCTTCGTGTCGTCGACCGAGAACAGCCATCGCCATGACCCTGCGAAGAGCCCTGCCGCAGCTGCCGCAACGGGCCACTGTGTTACCGCAAGCACGACGAATCCCACGACGAACGCAATGACGATCGCACGACCGTCGCCGGGGGAGGACTGCAGAGGCCGTCGATTTCTGCTTGCCGCAGGATGGAACGCCAACCAGGTCGCGCCGACCCCAGCGGCACCGAGTGCGCCGGTGATGAGAGCGAGGACCAACGGCGAGCTCATCGTCGGCCGCCCATCGTCTGCAGTGGCTTGTAGGTGTCCTCGCCGGACGACCACCAGCCGGTCGAGAACTCCGGGTCGTGGCGACGGAGGCGCCGCAGCATCGCCGCCTGCGGTTCGTTGATCGGACGCGCCCGTTCGTCCGGCGCGAAGTCAGCGGCTCCGTAGAGCCGATGGAGCACGTACCGCTCGCCGGCGTTCTCCACCGACGGAGCGACGATCTCGGACACCCAGCGACCCTCGATGTTGGTGCCTTCGAGCGCGACCACGAGGTCGATCGCCCGGTACACCTGCGTCTTCACATCCGGGGCGGCCTGGCCGGTGTCGGAAGCGATCAGATTGACGAGGTTGTCGAGCGCATCCTCCGCATCGCCCCCGTGCACGGTGCCCATCGCGCCCTGGCCGGTCTGCATCGCACGAACCAGCGGCGCACCTTCGGCACCTCGGACCTCACCGACGATGATCCAGTCGGCCCGCGTACGCATCGCTGGGCGCATGGCCTCCGCCGGGGTGTAGCCCTTGGAGTCGATCGTCGTCGGGAGACGCTCCTGGTAGGCGATCACGTAGGGGTGCTTGCCCATCTGCAAGACGTTGAGCTCGAAGTCCGACTCGATCGTCGTGATCACAGCCGACGCGTCGATCTCGGAGATCGTCGCTCGAAGCCACGTGGTCTTTCCCGATCCCATCGGCCCGACGAACAAGATGCCCAGCCCGGCAGCGACCGCTGTCCGCAGTAGCTCGACGATGCCCGCATCGGCTGCGCCGCGGTCGTACAGCTCGTCGAGTGACGCACCGAACAGCGCGGCCCGACGGATGGCGATGTAGGGGCGCTGCACCGGGTCGAAGCCTCCGGCGTGGAATCGGACGCCGGGTTCGAGCTCGAAGTCGACCTCGTGGTTCTCGATGTTGAAGGGACGCCCGTGCGACACCGCCACGTCATAGATGACCCGCTCCAGATCGCGATCCCGAGAGACCAACGGTGGCCACTCCTCGATCGTTCCGTCGAGTTGCTCCACTCGAACTGGGGCGGACCCGAACACGAGAATGTCGGTCACGTTCGGGTCTCGCAGCGCCCCCATCAGCTTCGGGATCGTGAAGAGCGCAGAGATCACCTGCTCGATCAGGGCGCGCTCATCGCTGTCGGACATGGGGGCCGTGCGCGTATCGCGACGACGCGCCGCCAACTCGGGGAGGATCTCGCGTTCGAGTACGAGACGAGTGCGTTCCTCTCGGAGTTGCGTTTCCTCGGTGGTCTCATTTCGCGCCTTGACCGGGAAGCGGTCCCCGAAGTCACGACGGATCTCGTTCGCAAGAGCCTCGAGTTCGGTGGGGGCGAGCGTGCTGCCCATCAGCCCGTCACCCCCTCCATGAGCCGATCGACCGTTGAGCGTGCAGCGGCCGGCAGGTCGCTGCGCCGGATGGCGCGGTGATCGAGCGAGCCGCCTCGGTGAACGTGGTCGACGACCTTGGGATCCCACGGCCACCAGCCGACGAGTCGGTCGCCCAACTCACCCGCGACGGACGGCCCGAACCGCTCAGCCGCCAGGGTCGGAGCGTCGACGACGACGAGCCGGGATGTGTCGAGCGACAGGCCCGCAACGCCGGGCGCCGACTGGCCCTTCGCATCCATCCACGCCACCGTCGACGTCAGTGCCGCCGGTTCCGGTGAGGTCACCATCACGAGCGTGTCTGCTCGCTCGACGATCTGCCATGCCGGCACATCACCGCCGCGAAGCGAACCGACGTCGACGACGACGAGCCCGTCGAGCCGACGAAGGCCGTCCAGCCACGGCCGCCGGGGCGACGCAACCGCGGACCAGGCCTTGAACGAATCCCACGGTGCAGTGACGACGCGGATCTGTCCGAGTGGGCGAGAGGCGTACTCGAGGAGGCGATCGGGACGATCGTGGTGTGGCCCGAACGCCACCGCGCCGAGCGAGTCGACGCCGGACAGATCCGGAGCCCGACTCGTGAGAACCCCGCCGCCCGGATCCGCCTCCACCAACCACGCAGGACGCCCGTCCAGGGCGCCAGCAGCCGCGAGCAGCAGCGCGGTCGTTGACGCGCCGACGCCGCGCCACGAACCGACGGCCACGATCGTCACTCGTCAGCCCCCAACGGACGAACCACGAGCACCAGCTCGTCGGTTCCTGCCCAGGCACCAACGAGCGCAGCGTCAGAATCGGCCACTGCCAGGGTCAGCGACGCTTCGTCGGTCTCGGAGATCGACACGGCGACCACCCGCACAGGAACCACGGGCGGCGAGGCAGTCGACCGATCGACGATCGACACGGCGAGCGCCTCATCGCCACGCTGGACTTCCTCCGGGTAGCGACCTGCCCGCAGCACCGCTCCCACCAGACGCTCGCCGACGAAGGTGTCGGGCGCGTTCGTCACCATCGACGGGCTGAGCAGATCACCCGGCTCGAGGTCGACGACAGCGACAGCGCCCACGACCGCCTCCCGTTGTGACGCGACATAGATGCGGCCGAATCCGTCGTCGTTCGACACGCCGGTGACGCCGATCGCAGAGTCTGGGATCGGTTCGCCGGCCGCAACCGGCTCCACGATCGTGAGCGCGTCGGTGCGGTCCGATGCCGATGACACGGCCCACAGCACGATCATCACGATGAGGACGAACGTCCCCGCAGCCACGAGCAACCACGGCAAACGCACCTTCGGACGAGGCGCCTTTGGCCGGATCGGAGTATCCCGCCGGACCTCGGTGGACGGACGCCGGCTGCGCTCGGTCACGGACATGGCGACTCCTCACTCATTGACGTTCACCGCCACCAGTTCGCCGACCCGGAACGTCGTCGGCGACGACGACCACACGTAGTCGGGTTGCGGCTCGACGGCGCCCGACGCCCAGAACGTGACTGCGAACGTCTGCCGAGCGGTGATCGTCACCTCACCCGGTCCGGGCGGAGTCCACTCGCAGGCACGGTTTGACCCCGGTTCGGCGAAGTCATCCAGGTCGGACGGCCGCTGCGGGAACTCGACCGCCTCACCGACCGGCAGTTGCGATCCAGCGACCACACACGACACGACGCCGGAGAACGGCTCCGACGGACGATCAGGATCGGGCTCGAAATCGACGAGAAAGTCCAGCGCAATCGGCTGGGCGATCAGGTACAACTCCCACCCACGCCAGAACTCGACGTTCGAACGCTGTGCATGCCACGCCGAGCCGTTGATCGCGAGCCAAGCGGGGCTGCGCACGACGAGGCCGCTCCAACGGTCGACCGCAGCGTTTTCGTACACGACCAGGCTGTCGAGCTGCAGCCCGTTGTAGAGGTTGGTCAGCCGAGGTCGAGGATCGAGCATGGGGTCGGTCGCCGGCACGAGGATGAGCCGCTTGAAGTTCGCGGACCAGAACGTGTCCGAGCAGTACACGCCGAATATCCGCACGGCCTGCTCCAATCGAGGAGCGCCGTCTGGGTCGAATATTTCAGGATCAAACGGCAGCGGGTCGGGCACCAGGCCCTCGACGAAGAGCCACCTCGTCGAGCGGATCGGCCGGTACTTCTCGACGACATCCAACGTGTCTGGATCATCACCCGTAGCAACGCCGGTGCACTCAGCCGCTGGGCCGCCTCCGTGCTCTCTGAAGACCGATCCCTCCGGGATGCTGGTGTGCACGCCGATCCCGCCCGATGCAGTCCGGATGTGGACCTGACGGGAACCGGGAATGAGTGGCGGTCCGCCACCATCGTCAGGACCCGCGACGACCGGACTACCGACTGCGGCGAGCACCGCTGTCGAGCACAGGAGGAGTCGCCTCAGGTGCACGCCCGCTCGTCTCTCGTGAGCCGCTCCACGATCCACGTGCCGTCCATCCGGACGACCGAGGCGATCTGAGGGAACTCCTTCACGCCGCGCGTCTGCCCGTCGGCGAGACTCCCGTCAGCGTTGACGAACACGGTGCCGTCGAGCTGACAATCGAAGATGAACGCCTCGGTGTCAGACCGCGGGTCCGCGATCACGACCGGCCGCAAGACGATTCCGTCGGTGAGGTCGAGATGTTGGCCCGCCGACGCCGCCGGCCCCAGCACGTTCTCTGCCAGGCGTTGACCGCCGTCGGCCATAGCCGCGGCCAGTCGGTCCGAGGGCTCCGCCGACAACGGCTGCATCGACGCCTGCTCGTGGTACGCGGCTTGTGCCTCGGCGTAGGCCGCGAGGATGTCGCGGTCCTCGGGTAAGGGCGGCACGACGTTCGAGTCGTCTTCGACGGTCTCCGACGGCACGAAGAACCAGACGTTGTCGATCAGCTCGGCGATCTCCCCCGG
>JAUHYJ010000320.1 GCA_030425785.1 Acidimicrobiia bacterium
ACAGCGTGCTCGTCGCGCTCGACACGGTCGAGGCCGAGATGGGGCAGGGACGCTTCGAGTACTTGCCCTCCGACGAGGACATCCACACCGCCGTCGAGCGGCGCGTCACCGAACTCGCCGGAGCGGCCGGTGCCAAACTGCACACGGGGCGCAGCCGCAACGACCAGGTCGCCACCGATCTGCGGCTCTGGTGCAAGCGCGAACTCGCCGAGGTCGCCCGCGGCCTGTTCGACCTGCAGCACGTGCTCCTCACCCGCGCCCTCGAGGCCGACGGTGCCTACCTGCCGGGCTACACCCACCTCCAGCGGGCGCAGCCGGTGCTGCTGGCGCACCACCTGCTCGCCCACGGCTGGGCGCTCGGCCGAGACGTCGACCGGCTCCTCGCCACCGTCGACCGGCTCGACGTGTCGCCGCTCGGAGCCGGCGCGCTCGCCGGGACATCGCTGCCCATCGACCCGGCGGGCACCGCCGACGACCTCGGGTTCGCACGGTCGTTCGAGAACTCGCTCGACGCCGTCAGCGACCGTGACTTCGTCGCCGAGGCGCTGTTCGATCTCGCGCTGGTCGGCGTCCACCTCAGCCGCATCGGCGAGGAGTGGGTGCTGTGGACCAGCGAGGAGTTCGGGTTCGCCCGCCTCGACGATGCGTTCGCGACCGGGTCGTCCATGCTCCCGCAGAAGAAGAACCCCGACATCGCCGAGCTCGCGCGCGGCAAGGCCGGGCGGCTGATCGGGAACCTGACGGGTCTGCTCGCGACGCTCAAGGGCCTGCCGCTCGCGTACAACCGTGACCTGCAGGAGGACAAGGAAGGCCTGTTCGACTCCGTCGATCAGGTGAATCTGGCCGTCGCCGCGCTGACCGGCATGATCGCGACCGCGACGTTCGTGCCCGAGGCGATGCAGGCGGCCGCCGACGCCGAGACGACCGCGGCAACCGACCTCGCCGAGTTCCTCGTCCGTTCGGGGGTGCCGTTCCGGGACGCCCACGCCATCGTCGGCGCCCACGTGCGTGCCGCGCTCGCCGGTGAGGGCAGCCTGGCCGACCTGGTCGCCGGCGACGAGCGCCTGGGTCCCGACGCAGCCGCGCTCGTCCGGCCGGGCGTGGGTGTCCGGATGCGAACCTCCCCGGGCGGTGCCGGGCCGGAGGCACACGACGCCCAGCTCGAGCGCTATCGGGCGATGCTGACGGCCGAGCGCGCCCGCTTCGCGGACTGACGCAGCCGGAATCGGCCGTCGAGTACGGTCGAGACGTGCTGCGGATCGGCGTGACGGGTCACCGGTGGTACGACGAGCCCGACAAGGTCGAGGCGGCCGTCGACCGTGCGCTCGCCGACGTGGCGACCGCCGCCTCCGACATCGAGATCTGGTCGTCGCTCGCCGAGGGTGCCGATCGGTTGGTCGCGCGTCGCGCCACCGATCTCCTCGAGGCGCAACTCGTGGCGGTGCTGCCGCTCGAGCCCGACGACTACCGGTCGGACTTCACCGACCCGGCGAGCATCGTCGCCTTCGAGCGCACGCTCGCAGCTGCGACGCGCGTGACGGTCACCGGACCTGACGAGTCAGGCAGCCGGACGAGCGCCTACCGCCGGGCCGGCCTGGTGATCGCGACCTCGGTCGACGTCCTGGTGGCGGTGTGGGACGGCGCCCCGGCCCGTGGGCCCGGTGGCACTGCGGAGATCGTCGACGAGGCACGGCGAACGGGCACCAGCGTCGTCGTCGTCCCCGTCACCCGGACCGTGGTGCCATCCTGATGCACCGGTTCGGTGAGCGTCAGCGGTGGTGGCTCCTCGCGCTCGGATGGGCGATCCTGCTGACGCTGGGCGTGACCGGGTTCGTGCGTCAGGCCGACGAACTCGAGCTCGGCAGCACGTTCCTCGATCACCTGTACTTCACGCTGCAGTTGGCGGTGCTGAGCTACGAGGGTCCGTCCGAGAACATCAACTGGCAGCTGGAGATCGTGCGGTTCACGGCGCCCTTGATGTCGGCCGGCACCCTGCTCCAGTCCGCCAGCGTGGTGTTCCGCGAGCAGTTCACCCGGTGGCGCGCCCGCCGGGCTCGTGCGCACACCGTGGTGGCGGGCCTCGGGCCGGTGGGCACCCGGCTCGTCGAGGCGCTCGTCGCTGACGGTCGCGACGTGGTGGCGATCACCGGTGACTCGGGCTCGTCCGCGGCGGCGACCGTCGGTCGCCTCGACGTGCCGGTCGTGGCGGGTGACCCCGCCGAGGTTGCGACCCTGCTCGCCGCTCGGGCCGATCGGGCCACCCGGGTCGTCGCCGCGTCCGACGACGACATCGTCAACGTGGCGGTCGCCGCGGCGGTGCGTGACATCGGCCGGGCCGGGGGGCTTGCGCCATTGCGGTGCGCCGTCCGACTGTCCGACGGTGAGCTCGCTCATCTGTTGCGGTCGACCGAGTTGCACGGTGACGGCCATGTCCGCCTCGAGTTCTTCAATGTCCACGAGCGCGCCGCTCACGCCCTGCTCGCGGCGCATCCGCTCGAGGCGCGCCACGACACCGTCGCGGCAGCGACCGGTCTCCACCACGAGCCGGACGAGCAGGAGGCGCACGGCGAGCACGATGCGCACCTGGTGGTGCTCGGCGTCGGGCAGTTCGGTCGTGAGGTGATCCTCGCTGCGGCCCAGACGTGGTCGGACGGACATCGGCGCCGGCTGCGGGTGACGCTCGTCGACCGTCGCGCCGGCGGCCGCTACCACGCGCTGCGCATGCGGCATCCCGCGCTCGACGAGACGGTCGACGTCGCCGCGATCGACCTCGACATCGGCCAACCCGACGGCGCGGCAGTCGCCGCCTTCGACGAGGCGCTCGTGCGACATGCACCGACCGCCGTCGTCGTGGCCTTCGACGACGACGCACTGGCGTGGTCGAGCGCCCTGTTCGTGCGCGATCGACTGCCCCGCCCGGTCGACGTCGTCGTGCGCACCGACGCCGACGGCGGCTTCGGACGGCACCTGCAGGCGGCGACCGGCGGGGATGGCGCGGTCGGCGGCATCGTGCCGTTCGCGTTCCTCGACCAGGCCTGCACGACCGAGCTGATCGAGGGTGGCGTCCGCGAGCAGTTGGCCCAGGCGCTGCACGAGGACTTCCTCCGCCGAACGGACCGTTCCCACCCGCTCCACCGCCCGTGGAGTGAGCTGAGCGACACCGAGCGCGAGTCGAGCCGGTCGGCGGCCGACGGCATCGTCGGCCGGGTCGCCGCGATCGGCGGGCGGCTGGCGCCGCTGCGCAGCTGGTCGGCTGCCGGCGACGTCTTCGACGACGACGAGCTCGACCGACTCGCCGAGTACGAGCACGAACGCTGGCGCGAGGAGCGCACCGCACAGGGGTGGACCTGGGGGGAGGTGCGCGACGAGGTGGCGCGTCGGAACCCACTGCTCGTCCCGTGGCACGAGCTGGCGGCGGACGCCCGCGATCACAACCTCGACTCGGCCCGACGACTTCCCGACCTGCTGGCCCGCGCCGGCTTCGAGGTCAGCCGAGCCGGGCGAGCATGACGTCGAGCTGCTGCACCATCGGCGCGAGCCCATACTGCTGCGCTGTCTGACGGGCCTGCGACAGCGCGGCGCGCGCATCGTCGGTCCGGCCCAGCAGCCCCAGGATCTCGCCCCGATTGGCCGTCGCGATCAACGCTGACTGGGCATTGCCCGACCTGGTGGCGATCTGGACTTGTTCGTCCAGCAGCGCGAGCGCTCCGGTGAGGTCGCCTCGGTGGCGGGCGACGATCGCCCGGTTGCCGACGCACGCCGCCAAGCCGACGTCGTGACCGATCCGACGGCAGATCGCCTCTTGCTCGGCGAGCAGCATCGAGGCGGTCTCGAACTCGCCCCGGCCGATCAGCGCCAGCGCCCGCTCGCCGACGGCCTGTTGGAGGGTCGCCTCGTCGCCGGTCGTGCGCGCGATCCGCTCGATCGACTGCCAGCACCGCTCGACCGCCGCCACGTCGCCGAGCTGGTACGCGAGCGCCATGCCGGCCTGCGCCCACCGTCGGGTGGCGTCGGCGAGACCGGCTTCCGACGCGACCGTCGCCGCCTCGGAGAAGTCGTCCGTCGCGCCGGCGGCGTCGCCCGTCGCCTGGCGGACCTGGGCACGATTCGCGAGCACCGGCAACATCGAGGGCCTCAACCCGGCGGCCCGCAACGTCTCGAGCGCGGCGTCGTACTGGGAGAGCGCATCGTCGAAGCGCTGCCGTGCCACGGCCACGTTGCCGAGATTGGCGCGGGCCGTCGCGACCATGGCGGACTCACCCGCATCCGTGGCGAGCGTGAGCTCCTCGACGTGTGCCAGCTCGGCGCCGTCGAGGTCGCCTCGCTCGCGTCGCGCCGTCCCGAGATGTCCGAGCGCGAGCGCCAGCTCGTGACCGCGAGCGGCGGCACGCGCGGTGAGCTCGGCCTCGCGGGCGAGCTGTTCCGCGGTGTCCCAGTCGCCGTGGAGCCCGGCGAGCCCCGATCGAGCCGCGAGCACGCGTGGGAGCAGTTCGTCGCTCGCAAGGGCCCTGGCGTGCTCGTCGGCGGCGAGCAGCGCAGCATCGGCGCCGTCGGTGTCGCCGAGCTCGATCAACGTCGCTCCGAGGTTCAGCTCGGCTTCGGTCGTCTGGCGGAGGAGGCCCTCGGTCTCGAGGTACGCGATCCGTCGCCGCATCTGCTCGACGGCGGCGAACAGGTCGCCGCGGTCGGCGAGGATGGTGGCGCGGGCGGCGAGCACCGAGTCGACCGCCAGCGGATCGGCGTCGTCGCGAGCGATCTGCTCCTGCTCGTCGAGCACGGTCGTCGCGGCGTCGTAGTCGCCGCGCTGCCGGTGGATGAGCACCCGCTCGCCCAGCGTTGCCTGCTCGAGATCGTGATCCGACCGCCGCCGTGCGAGGTCGAGCACGTCGTCGAGGGTGGACATCGCAGCACGGACGTCGCCGCGCTGGCGGTGTGCGATCGCGAGGTCGAGCATCGCCGGTCCGAGCGTGGCGGCGTCGCCAGCGGCTCGACATCGTTCGATCGCCTCGGTCAGGGCAGCGACGGCGGCATCGAGGTCGCCACCCACCAGTTCGGATGCACCGAGATTGACGAGTGCGGC
>JAUHYJ010000321.1 GCA_030425785.1 Acidimicrobiia bacterium
TCGACAAGAACGCCGGCATGGCGTACGGGATGATGTAGATCGACCGGTAGATCGAACGACCCCGCATGTTCTCGTTCTTGAGGGCGAGTGCGAGGCCGAGTCCGAGGATGAACGTCGAGATCACCGACACGCCGGCGAACACGACGTTCCAGAGCAGCACCCGCAGGAACGGCGCCCGGATCCGTTCGTTGGTGAAGATGTCGGTGTAGTTGTCGACACCGATCACCTGCCGCCATCCGGCCAGTGACTGGTCGAGCGCGAAGAGCGGCACGTCGTCGCACACCCCGTTGGCGCACGTGATCGTCGTGTCGGTCGCGAGCCGGGCGACGGCCTGGACCTCGTCTTCGGGGACGTCGTCGCAATAGAAGGTGCCGACGCCGGACCGACACGTGCGGTCGGCCTGGGCGTCGTAGAGCGTGTCGGTGTCGGCGTCGTACGTGAACCGGAAGCCGCCTGCGCTGACGGTCGCGCTGTTCAGCGTCGTGACCGTGGCCGTGCCGCCATCGGGCAGGTCGAGCACCGCGTCCTCGAGTCGCCGGTTCTCGCCGGTGACGGCGAGTCCGGTCAGCAGCTCGTAGCCCTCGATCTCCGCGGGCGGCGCGAGCACGTCGATGTCCTGGCCCTCGAGATCGGCGACCGGCTGGACCGACGGCTCGTCGGCGGCGGTGCGCGGGATACCGATGAACGGCTCGACGCCCTCGCCACCGACCAGCAGCGCGAGCTCGTCGGACGCGTTGCGGTACACCGCCAGGTCGAGGGTGATGCCGGCCTCGTCGGTGCGGACCGGGACCTCCTCGAGGCGCTCGATCGCCTGTCCGCGCGACAACAGGTTGCCGGTCTGGTAGTTCGTGAACGACAGGTAGGCCGTGTACAGCACCGGGTAGACGACGAACACCAACATGAGCACGAGGCCCGGCGTCAACCATCGCGACGCCTGCGCACGAGGGTTCAGGTAGGCCCAGTTGACGAGGACCAGCACGATCGCCGCGAGTGCGGCGACGGCGTACGACTCGTTGACGACGAACTGGACGAGCCCCAACACCAGGAAGGCGTCGATGATCGCGACCAGCGAGGTGCGGACCCAGAATCCGCGGTTCAGGTCACGCGTGAGGCGGCGCTTCGCGCGCGCCTCGCCGCGATCCGTGTCCCCGGTCGTGCGTTCGTCGGCATCGACATCGCTCATGCGGAACGGCCCCCGTTCTCTTCCCCGTGGTGATGCTGTCACACGGCGACGACGCACGAACGACCGAGGCTCGTGCACCCTCGCCGTGCGGCGGACCGGATGGGTCCGGCCCGCCGCATCGGCTCAGTACTGGCTTGGTTGTTGCGTGATCAGCCGGCGACGGCGGCGCGGACGGCCTCGGCGGCCGCCTGCATCGCCTCGGCGCCGGTCGCCTCACCATTGCGGACGAGCAGCATGTTGTCGCCGAGCGGACCCCACACCGAGGCCATCTGCGGGATGTTCGGCATCGGGATGCCGTTGGCGGCCGACTGACCGAAGGTCTGGACGACCGGGTCGTCGGACAGGCCGTCGAGGATCGACTGCCACGCCGTGCCGCGCGGGTCGGCGTCGTACAGCGCCTGCATGGTCTCCTCGGTGGCGACGAAGTCGAGCAGGAACGACTGGGCGAGCAGGGCGTTCTCCGAGAAGGCCGACAGGAAGAAGCCCTGGGCACCGACGAACGGCTGGGCGACGTTGCCGTCGATCGTCGGGATCAGCGAGACCTCCCAGTTCACACCACCGTCGGTCAGCGGCGTGATCTGCCACGGGCCGGAGATGAAGAACGCAGCCTCTCCGTCGATGAAGAGCGCCTGGGCGGTGTCACCGTCGGTCGACGAGACGTAGCCGTCGGCGACCTGGGTGGCGAGGAACTCGGCCGAGGCGACCCCCTCGGGCGAGTCGAGGCCCACCTGCGAGGCGTCGAAGCCGGTGCTCTCGTCGAAGGCGAAGATGTAGCCACCCTCGGACGACACCCCGAGCGGGTAGTTGTGGTAGGCGTCGGTGACCGTGCCACCACCGGGCACGACGACGCAGTTCGCGACGTCGACGGCGTCACAGGCCGCGCGCAGGTCGTCCCACGTCTCCGGCGCCTCGGGCACCAGGTCGACGTTGCGGTAGAGCGCGATCGCCTCGGTGACGTACGGCACCGCGTAGTTCTGGCCTTCGAAGTTGAAACCCTGCAGCCCGACGCCGACGAACTGGTCGGCCTTCGCGCTGACGTCGACGGCGTCGATGACACCGTTGGCGGCGAGCTCGCCGGTCCAGTCGTGGGCGCCGGCGAAGATGTCCGGGCCCTCGCCGGCGGGGCCGGCCTGGGTGACCTGGTCGCGGATGTCGTTGAACGGCACCAGCTCGACGACGACGTCGACACCGGTCGCCTCGGTGAACGCCGGCGCGACCTCGCGCAGCGGCTCGACCTTGAGGTCGTCGGCCCAGATCACCAGGGTCTCGGTCGGCTCGTCGGCGGGCTCCTCGGCCGGGGTCTCGGCGGGCTCCTCGGCCGGCTCTTCGGCGGGCTCCTCAGCCGGCTCCTCGGTCGGCTCGTCGGCGGGCTCCTCAGCCGGTTCCTCGGCGGGCTCCTCGGCCGGGGTCTCGGCGGCCGGCTCGTCGGCGGCGTCGTCGTCATCGCCGCCGCACGAGGCGGCGACGAGCGACGATGCCAGCACCAGGGCGACCATCGTGCGTGAACGCTTGATCATGATTACTCCTTGGAGTCACCGGCACGCTGCCGTCGCCGGCGGACGGAACGGACCCCCTCGGTCCGCGCTTTCTGCAACGTACACCACGCTTTCATGAAAGTGCAAGCAGGGTTGCGAAAGTTGTGTCATACTGCTGTGATGCCGCGGCCCCCGCTCAAGCTCGTCGCCGAGCTCGCCGACGTGAGCGAGCCGACCGTGAGCCGGGTCCTGAACGGCCGGGAGGGCGTGAGCGAGGCGACGCGCGCCCGGGTGATCGAAGCGCTCCGGTCGCTCGGCTACGACGAGGCGCCCGAGCCCCAGCCCGTGCGTCGCCAGGTCGTGGGCATCGTGTGCGGCGAGTTCCTCAATCCGGTGTTCTCGACGCTCGTCCACCACATCTCGACCGAGCTCGGCCGCCGCGGCTACCTGTCGTCGGTCGCCGTCACCGACCGCGACCTCGTTCCCGAGGAACGGTGCATCCGCGAGCTCGCGTCGCACGGCGTCGACGGCATGGTTTTCATGGGCGGGCGGCACTCCGAGTTCGGCGGCGACCTCGGCCACTATCGGCGGCTCCACGCCGACGGCACGCCCTTCGTCTTCGTGAACGGCACGGCCACCGATCTCCCGGTCCCGCACGTCCGCTGCGACGAATGCGCAGGCGCTCGCAAGGCGGTGTCCCACCTCATCCAGCTCGGTCACACCCGGATCGGCTGCCTGCTCGGCTCCTCGCGGTACATCCCGACCGTGCGGTTCGTCGACGGCTATCGCGAGACGATGGCGGCGCACGGGCTCACCGAGCCCGCCGACGCGATCGCCGAGGTGCCGTTCACGCTCGAGGGCGGTCGTGCCGGTGCCACCCGACTGATCGACCAGGGCATCACGGCGATGATCGCCGGCAACGACCTGATGGCGCTCGGCGCCATCCTCGCGGGTCGTGCCCGCGGCATCGAGATCTCGGTCGTCGGCTACGACGGCACCGACATGACCATGTTCACCGACCCGCCGCTCACCACGCTGCGCCAGCCGTTCGAGGACATGGCACAGCTGGTCGGCGAGGCGATCGTCAGCGAGATCGAGGGCAACGAGCGGTTCCGCGACCACTTCGTGTTCGAGCCGCAGCTGCTGGCTCGGAACACCACGCAGGCACTCGTCGCCCCCTCGGCAACGGTTCGCTGACGCGCCCGCTCGCCGGCGACGGCGCGGCGCGTACGCTGGGGCGCATGACGACGAGCCACGACCTCATCGAGCGCTACTACGACGCGTTGGCGTCGGGCGCCATCGACGACGTGCTGGCGCTCTACGCCGACGACGCCGAGATCGTGCGGTACGACGGCGTCGCCGCGACGCCCGACGAGATGCGCGGCTACTTCGAGCAGCATCTGGCGCGCCACCCCGGCCTGACGCTGCGTCAGATCGACCGGGTGCGCGAGGCCGACGACGTGCTGATCTGGGACGCGCTGCTCGACACCGAGGTCGGCATCCTGCAGGTGTTCCACGTCGTGCTGCTCGACGACGCGGGCAAGGTGCTGCGGCACGTGCCCGGCATCCGTGGCTACTGGGGCGCCTGAGCCCCCACGCGCCCGGTCAGCCCGGCACCTCGGCGAACGCCCGCACGGTGAAGGTGCCGGCACCTTCGATCTTGGGCGGCACCGCCGTGAACGTGAAGCCGTCGGCCGGCAGCGCGGCGAGGTTCGTCAGATGCTCGATGATCGGGATGCCCGCGCGCAGCAACGCCGTGTGCACGGGCCGCTCGACGTCGTCGGTCGAGTCGATGTTGAGCGAGTCGATCCCGACGCATGCCACGTCCGCCCGGACGAGTCGGTCGGCGGCCGCAGCGGTCAGGAACGGGTGGTCGACGGCGTAGGCGGGCGTCCCGAAGTGGCGCGCGTGCCCCGTCCGAACGAGCACGGCGTGGCCGGCCAACGGTTCGACATCGAGATCGTCGAGCCCGATCTCGCGCGAGCCCGTCGCGTCGACGCACACGGCCGGCACGCCGGCGACGCGCTCGAGCGCCAGGCCGCTCAGATCATGACCGTCCGCGAAGCGGTGGAACGGTACGTCGAGGTAGGTCCCGGTGTTCGTGCACAGGGTGACGAGGCCGATCTGGAAGGTGACACCGGGCCCGTACAACCGCTCGGCCGCCTCGCGGGAGAGGTGGTCGGTCACGATCGGTGTCGGCAGTCCCGGGTAGGTCTCCATGCCGGGGGTGACGACGTGGCTGAGGTCGACGAACGACATGCCGGGACCGTACGCCGTCAGCCGTCGCGGGAGCGGTCGGATTCCGGACGATCTCGGCCAGATAGCCTGTCGCGGTGCCCGTGCCGACCCCCGTCGCCCAGCTCGCCCGCGGGTTCGCCATGGGTGCTGCCGACATCGTGCCCGGGGTCTCGGGCGGCACG
>JAUHYJ010000322.1 GCA_030425785.1 Acidimicrobiia bacterium
TCTCGCGACCCGTGATGCCCTCCTCGACGACGATCCATTCGTCGTAGGTGAGCGCGAACTCGATCGCGTCGCGCATCTCGTCGACGGAGCGGACCTTCGACACCCCGACCGACGACCCCATGTTGGCGGGCTTGACGAACGCCGGCAGCCCGAGCTCGTCGACCAGCTGCTGGGGCAGGCTCGGTGTGATCTCGTGTTCGGCGAACGCCCGGTGGCGCGCCTGGGGGATGCCGTCGGCGCCCAGCAGCTGCTTGGCCATCGCCTTGTCCATCGCCACGGCGGAACCGAGCACGCCGGCGCCGGCGTAGGCGACGTTCGCCAGCTCGAGGAGGCCCTGCACGGTGCCGTCCTCGCCGAGCGGCCCGTGCAGCAGCGGGAGCACCACCGTGCGTTCCGGCCGGTCGGCGGCCTCGCCCAGCATCAGGCTGGGGGAGAGCGAATCGCCGCGCGGGTCGAGCCGCGACGGCAACGCGTGGGCACCGCGGGCCAGCGCATCGGCCGCTTCGGTGGCGATCGCCCACTCGCCGTCGGTCGAGATGCCGACCGGCGTGATGCGGTACTTGTCGGGATCGGCGGCCGCGAGCACGTGCGCGGCGGTGGTGCAGCTCACGTCGTGCTCGGCCGACTGGCCGCCGAACAGCACCACGAGGTTGATCCGCTCGTTGCTCACGCCCGCGACGGTACCGTTCGCAGGTATGCAGTTGCTGGCATCCCAGGTCGCCGAGGCCACCGGCGGCACGCTGGTCGGCCCCGACACGACGGTCGACGGTGCTTCGTTCGACTCGAGGTCGCTGCGGTCGGGGCAGCTGTTCGTCCCGATCGTGGCCGAGCGCGACGGGCACGACTACGTCGCCGGCGCGCTCGACGCCGGCGCGGCGGCCTACCTGACCGCTCGCGAGCCGATCGGCGGGTCGGCGATCCGCGTGGACGACACGTCGGCCGCCTTGATGCGGTTGGCCACCTGGGCCCGACGCCGACTCGACATCCCGGTGGTCGGCGTGACCGGCAGTGTCGGCAAGACCTCGACGAAGGACTTCATCGCCGCCGCACTCCGGGCGACCCGCCGGGTCGCTGCGAACGAGCGGAGCTTCAACAACGAACAAGGGCTGCCGGTCACGGTGCTCGGGGCGCCCGACGACGTCGAGGCGCTCGTCGTCGAGATGGGGATGCGCGGGTTCGGCGAGATCACACGGCTGTGTGACGTGGCCGCGCCGACGATCGGCGTCGTCACCCGGGTCGCCCCGTCGCACACCGAGTTGGTCGGGTCGATCGACGGTGTCGAGCGGGCCAAACGGGAACTGGTCGAAGCGCTCCCGGCCGACGGGGTTGCGATCCTGAACGCCGACGACGAACGCGTCGCTCGCATGGCAGCGGCGGCACCCGGCGAGGTGGTCACCTTCGGGCACGCCGGTGACGTCCGGATCGGCGCCGTCGAGCTCGACGAACTGGCCCGGGCGCGCTTCGACCTCGAGACGCCATGGGGCGCCGCCAGCGTCGAACTCGCCGTCAGCGGCCCGCACATGGCGGTCAATGCCGCTGCAGCGATCGCGGTCGCCGGCGTCGTCGAGGGCGCCATCGACCGAGCGGTCGCGGCCCTGGCGACGGCCACGATCTCCGGCATGCGCATGCAGGTCGAACGTGCCTCGTCAGGCGCCGTGATCGTCAACGACGCCTACAACGCGAACCCGGCGTCGATGCGGGCCGCCCTCGACACCGTCGCCGCGATGACGGCGACCCGGCGGCTCGCGGTCCTCGGGCCGATGGCCGAGCTCGACGACCCACCGGCCGGTCACGAGGAGGTCATGCAGGTTGCGCTCGAGTGCGGTGTCGAGGTCACCGCCGTGGGGACCGAGCTGTACGGCATCCGGCCGGTCGACGATCCGGTCGCTGCGCTCGGCGAGCTCGGCGAGGGCGACGTCGTGCTCGTCAAGGCGAGTCGGTCCGGTGGGCTCGAGGTCGTCGCCGAGGCGTTGCTCGGCCGCTGATCGCGGGCGTCGGCGCCCGGTCAGAAGAGGCGGTTGGCGTTCACCGGCACGAACGGGTCGCCGCCGTCCTCGACGGGGAGGAAGTCGTCCTCGTCGAGTCGGGCGAGGTTGGCCCACGACGCCAGCGCGACCGCGAACGCCGCACCGACGCCGAGGACCCAACGCGCGCCGACGGCGTCCATGATCGGCCCGGCGATGAGGTTGCCGACGGGCACCGTGCCACCGAACGCCATGAACCACAGCGGCATCGCCTGCGCCCGCTCGCCGTCGGCCAGGTTGCGCTGCATCACCGACGACAGCGCCGTCGCCGTCATGAAGTAGACGAACCCGAGTGCACACGCCACCGGCAGTGCCAGCCACCAGGTGTCGAGCAGGGTGAACGCCCCGAGCGCGACCGCGAACAGCAGGAGCCCGAACGGGATCAGCCGGCGGGTGTCACGGCGTGCGAGCCACGTGCCGACCGCGAGCGCACCGAAGAACGCTCCGAGGCCCCAGACGATGTAGAGCAGCTTGTACTCGGTGCCCTCCGGGTCGAGCCCGAAGTTCAGGCGTGCGACCGACGGGAACAGCCCGATGTACGGCAGGCAGACGAGCGAGAACAGGAACATCGTCGAGATCGACCGTGACAGCACGCGACGCTCGCGCACGATCGTGAAGCCGCGGGTGAGCTTGCGCCACCCCTGGTCGACCGCGGTCGACGCGACCTGGGGCAGCTTCACCTTCGTCAACAGCGGCACGATGAGGAAGAGGTAGGTCGCCGCGTTGACGAGGAAGAGCTGGGCGACCGAGAAACCGAACGCAGCGAGCAGCGCGGCGAGCGCCGGGCCGGCGATCCGGCTGCCGTTGATCATCGCCGAGTTGAGGCTGATCGCGCCCGGCAGGTCGGCGCGGCTCACGAGCATCGGGATGCTCGCGCTGAACGCCGGCGCGTTGATCGTGTTGGCGATGCCGATCGTGAGCTGGGCCACGAAGATCGTCCAGAGTGCGGCGTCGGTGGCGATCAGCCCGGCGAGCGCGATCGAGAGCACCATCATGGTCGCCTGCATCGCCACGACGAGCTTGGTCCGGTCGAGCCGGTCGGCGAGGATGCCGGCCGGCACCGACAGCACGAGCAGGGGCCCGAGTTGCACGAACACCATGAGGCCCACCAGCCCCGCCGACCCGGTGCGTGCGTCGAGATACGCCGGCAGCGTGAAGTTCTGCATCCACGTGCCGACGCTCGACAGCGCGGTGCCGATGAAGAGGATCCGGAACGCCGGGTAGGAGAGTGCCGCCTTGGCCGTGCCCGGCTGGTGATCGTGCTGGTGTGGTGGGGTGGTGGGCGTGGTGGAGATCGACATCTGACGGGTGTGACTCGACTTGACCGTGGGGTCAAGCGACGTCGGCCAAGCTAGTGGCGACCATCCGCGATCGGCGGGTGCGGCGCGCGCGATCGTGGAGGACTCATGTCACAACAGGGCTCCAACGATCTCGTCATGACCGCCGCCGACACCGTGGGCGGATGCCGCTCGGTGCAGGGTACGTATCCGGAATGCCCGCTCTGCGGCAGCGATCTGTTCCCCGAGCACGCCCACTTCAAGTGCTCGGGTTGTGGCTGGCGCGATTCCTGCTGCGACTAGCGTCGGCGCATGGAGTACACCCGGGTCACCGCCGCCGAGTTCGACGCCACGGAGGGTGTCGACGACTGGCGGTTCGTGCTCGGCACCATCCGCGCCGAGTTCGCGCTCGACTCGTTCCCCGCGGGGGCCGCGCTGGTCGCGGCGATCGCCGGGGCCGCCGAGGCCGCCGTCCACCATCCCGATGTCTCGCTGCGGTACCCGGGCGTGGTGCGGGTCGTCCTGACGACGCATGCGACCCGAGGGCTCACCACGCTCGACGTCGAGCTGGCTCGGACGATCTCGGCGCTGGCGGCTGAGGCGGGCGCCGAGTCCCGGCCGCTCGTGAGCGAGCAGATCGAGCTGGCCCTCGACACGATGGACGCCGATCGCATCCGGCCGTTCTGGGCGGCGGTCCTCGGCTACGCCGACGACGGCCACGGCAACCTGGTCGACCGGGCCCGCCAGGGCCCGCCGATGTGGTTCCAGCAGATGGACGAGCCGCGATCCGAACGCAACCGGTTCCACCTCGACATCACGGTCGCGCACGACGTCGCGGAGGAGCGGGTGGCCGCGGCGGTCGCCGCGGGCGGCACCCTCGTGAGCGATCGGCGTGCCCGGGCGTTCTGGGTGCTCGCCGATGCCGAGGGCAACGAGGCCTGCATCTGCACCTGGCAAGACCGTGCGTAACGGGTAGTGCCTGGCACTACCCGTTACAGAGGTCGGCGAGCATCTCGAGCTGGTGGGCCTGACCGTTGAGCAGGACGGTCGTCAGGCAGGTGTCCTTCCACTTCGCCATCTCGTCGCGGATCTTGTCGGGTGGGCCGACGAGCGCGACGTCCTCGACCATCTCGAGCGGGATCGCGGCGGCGGCGTCCTGCTTCTTGCCCTCGAGGTAGAGCTCCTGCACCTTGGTGGCGACCCCGCCCCAGCCCATCCGGTCGAACACGTCGAAGTGGAAGTTGGCGTCCTTGGCGCCCATCCCGCCGGCGTACAGCGCGAGGAACGGGCGGACGAGGTTCGCGCACTCCTCGACGTCGTCGCCCGGGATGATCGTGAGCATCGAGGCGACCTCGAACCGGTCGGCCTTGTCGGGCTCGCCGGCCGCCTCGAACCCGATCCGCAGTCGTTCGCGGTACCAGGCGTCGTCCTTCGGGGAGAAGAACAGCGGCAGCCAGCCGTCGCAGATCTCGGCGGCGAGCGAGACGTTCTTCGGCCCCTCGGCGCCGAGGAAGATCGGGATGTCGGTCCGCAGCGGGTGCACGGTCGACTTGAGCGCCTTGCCGATGCCCATGCCGTCGTCGCCGGTGTACGGCAGGTCGTAGTGGCGGCCGTGGAACTCGACCGGTCCCTCGCGCCGCACGATGTCACGGATGATCGAGACGTACTCGCGGGTGCGTTCGAGCGGGCGTGGGTAGGGCTTGCCGTACCAGCCCTCGACGACCTGCGGCCCGGATGCCCCGAGGCCGAGGATGAACCGG
>JAUHYJ010000323.1 GCA_030425785.1 Acidimicrobiia bacterium
CTCTTCACGGACGTCGTCGGCTCGACGCGCCTGTGGGCCGCCGACGAGGACGCGATGTCGGCATCGCTCCGTGTCCACGACGAGGTCGTCCGAGACGAGCTCGCCGCCGACGGCGGCACGGTCTTCTTCACCGCCGGTGACTCGTTCGGGGCCGCGTTCCGGTCGGCGTCCTCCGCACTGCGCGCCGCCGAGAGGATCCATGCTCGTCTGGCCGGGGTCGACTGGCCGGGCCCGACACTGCGGGTCAGGATCGGCGTGCACCTCGGCGATGCCGAGCTGCGCGACGGGACGTACCTCGGGCCGGTCGTCAACACGGCGGCCCGGGTCCTCGATGCCGGGCACGGCGGCCAGACGCTGTTCACCGAGGCGGTGCGGGTCGCCGCTCGCGTCACCGACGCCACCGATCTGGGCCTGCACCGCCTCCGCGACGTCGACGAGTTGGTGCACCTCCACCAGTGGGGCGCGGACGAGTTCCCGCCGTTGCGGTCCGGCGAGCGCACGAAGACGGTCGCGACCGGGACCGCGCTGCCGACGGCCTGGCTCGTGCTCGACCAACCGGGCGAGGCGCCGATGCGGGTCGAGCTCGTGCGTGAGCTCACGATCGGCCGCGAGGTCGGACGACCACCGGTCGAGGGCCACCTCGCCGTCCGCGGCGACCCGACGGTGTCGCGGCTGCACGGCCTGCTCACGCCGAAGGCCGCGGGGTGGTGCATCCAGGCGACCAACTCGCGCAACGGGCTGTTCGTCAACGGCACCCGGATCCAGGAGGGGTCGGTCCACCTGCTGCACCCCGGCGACGAGGTCCGCCTGGGGGAGCGGACGTCGTTCGTGTTCCAGTCCGTCGGCGAGGCGGTCGACCGGTCGAGCACCGAGGCGGCCCGGGCGATGCCCGAGCTGACACCCGGCGAGCGTCGCGTCCTGCTGTCGCTGTGCGCCCCGGTCCTCGACGGCGACGCCTTCACGGCTCCCGCCACCGTCGCCGCGATCGCCGACGAGTTGTTCGTCAGCCAGAGCGCCGTCAAGCAACACCTCGGTCACCTGTACGACAAGTTCGGCGTCGACGAGGGGCCCGACCGTCGCTCCCGGCTGGCGAGCGAGGCACTGGCGTGCGGCGCCGTCCGGCTCGCCGATCTCCGATCGCTCCGGGAGTAGGACGTGGCCGACGGGGTGGCCGAGGCCGAGGAGCGGAACGAGGCGGGCGAGCCGACGCGCACCCTGGTCGGCGGCCGCTACGAGGTGCGGTCGAGGCTGGCGGGCGGCGGCGAGGCCGAGGTCCTGATCGCACACGACCTCGAGCTCGGGCTCGACGTCGTGCTGAAGACCCGCCCGCTTCGCGGCGAACACGACCTCGGGCGGCTCCGGCGCGAGGCCGCGACCCTGATGCGCGTGGTCGCCCACCCGGGGCTGCCGATGGTGCGCAGCGACCTCGTCGACGGCGATCGGTACTACATGATCAGCGACCACGTCGCCGGCCCCGACCTGCACGATCTGGTCGCCGCCCAGCCCGACGCCGGGTTGCCGCTCGCGTCGGTGCTCGATCTCGTCGATCAGCTCGCCGACACGCTGACGCACCTGCACACCCATCAGCCGGCCGTGGTGCACGGCGACGTCAAGCCGGCGAACGTCGTGCTCGCGCCCGGCGGGCGCGCCGTGCTGGTCGACTTCGGCGCCGCGATCCGCGTCGGCGACGACCGCGAGCGGCTCGGCACGCCGGGCTTCTCGGCGCCGGAGGTGCTCTCGGGCGAACCCGTGAGCGCCGCGTCCGACGTGTTCTCGCTCGCCGCGCTGACGGTGTACCTGCTCACCGGGCTGGTGCCGAAGCTCGGCACGGCGTGGCCGGCGGCGATGGGCGACGGCGAGCTCGCCCGGCTCGAGCGGGTACTCCGGCGGGGGCTGACCTGGGACCCGAAGGGGCGTCCGTGGAGCGCCGCCGACTTCGCCCAGGGACTGCGCGCCGCGGCCGAGACCGAGATCCCGATCGGCACCGCCACCCTGCTCGCCGTCACGGCTGCGGACGGTCGCGATGTCGATGCGGCGACCGTGGCGGCGCTCGAGGCCGCCGGCGGCCGGCGTGTCACCACCGTCGCCGAGCGCGGTCGGGAGGCGCTGCTGCTCTTCCCACGGACCCGCGACGCCGCCCGGGTCGCCATGCAGACCGCCGGGTCGGGTGGCGCGCGGTGCGCGCTGCACGCCGGCGACCTCGGTGGCTGGCACGGGGCGACGCTGCAGCAGCTCGTCGACGAGACGCACGCGCTGATCGACGAGGTCATCGTCGCGGACGGCGATCACGTGCCCTCGGTGATCTGCTCGCCGCCGGTGCGCATGCTGATCGGCGGCGACACGGGCTGGTCGTTCCGCGAGGTCTCCGAGCACGGCGTCGCGCTCGAACGTCACGAGGCCACCGACGATGCCCCCGGCACGGAGCCCGGCCCGAGTCCGTCGCCGGGTCGGCTCGAACTCGATCCCGAGCCGGCGCGTCGATGGGTCGCAGGGCGGCGCACGCGGGCCATCGTCGGTCGCGAGGACGACATCACACGCGCCCAGCGGGCCGTCGACCGGTCGCGAGCATCGGCGGCCGCTGCGCTCGTCGTCGTCACGGGCGCCGCCGGCTTGGGCAAGACCCGGTTCCTGGCCGAGCTGGCCGGTCGCGCCGACGAGCGGGGTGAGCTCGTCCTCGTCGGTCGTTTCACCGAGACCGGCGGAGCCTTCGAGGGCTTCCTCGACGCGCTCGGTGACCAGCTCTTCCCGTTCGACAGCGGCATGCTCGAACGCGACGAGGAGGGCTGGATCGATCGCCGACGCTTCTTCGGCCGCATCGCGTCGGCGATCATGGCCGCCGGCAGGGCCGTCACCCTCGTGCTCGACGACGTGCAGTGGATCGACGGGTCGTCGCTCGCCCTGCTCTCACAGCTCCTCGACGACGTCGGCCCGGGGCTCGCGGTCCTGGTCGGCTACCGCACCGAGTCGGGGGCGCGGGTGGTCGAGGAGCTCGATCTCCGCCCCGGCGCCACGCGCATCGCGATGGAACCGCTGACCGCCGACGCGTTCGGCGAGCTGGCGGCCGAACTCACGGTCGAGCTGCGCGACGACGTGCGCAACGACCTGTTCGCGCTCACGCGCGGCAACCCGTTCTTCGGGATGCAGCTCCTCGACCAGCTGACCCGCGCGCCCGACCAGGCGTTCGACTCCGGCGACCTGCCCGTCGGGGCGCGCGACTGGATCCTCCAGCGGGTGCAACGTCTCGGCGACGACGTGTCGACGACGCTGGCCGTCGCCGCCGTCGTCGGGCGGTCCTTCGACGTCGTGGTCCTCGCCGACGTGGTGGGCTCAGGGTCGCTCGAGACGCTCGGCCATCTCGAGGCGGCGGTCGACGCGGGGTTGATCGAGGAGGGCGAACGGCCGGGCGAGTTCGCGTTCGTCCACGCCATCGTGCAGAGCACGCTGTACGAGTCGCTCTCGGGCACTCGGCGGGGCCTGCTCCACGCCGCCACGGCCAGACGGTTGGAGGAGAACGGCGCCGGCGTCGACCAGCTCGAAGAGGTGGTGCACCACTGGCTCGCCGCCGACCGACTCGGCGACCCGCTGCACGCCGGCGAGATCGCCGCGGCCGTGGCCACGCGGGCGACCGAGCGGCTCGCGCACGAGCGCGCGGTCGCCATCGTCGATCGGGCGCTGACGGTGCTCGGGTCGGCGCCGCCGACGCTCGAGCGCGATCGCGTCGAGGCGCGGCTGCGCGTCACGCACGGTCGCGCCAACTTCGTGGCGACCCGCAACGAGGAGGCGTTGGCCCAGCTGTACCGCGCCGCCGATCTGGCCGAACGCGCCGACGACCCCGAGACGCTGGTGCAGGCGGCACTGGTCGCGTCGCTCAACCGGCGACACGGGCTCGACGATCCCGACCTGCTGCGCCTGCTCGAACGAGCGAGCGACCGGTGCCCGGCCGAGCCCGCCGTGCTGCGGGCGATGCTGCACATCCGACGGTCGCGCCTGCTGCCGGCGTCGATCCCCCAGGACGACCGGGCGGCGATCGCCCGGCTCGGGCTCGTCGACCTCGACCTGATGGACGACGTCGACCGCGCGATGGTCGAGACGGAGGTCGCCCGGGCCTGCTGGTCGCCCGACGACGTCGACGAGCGCCTCGCCGTGACCACGCGGATCGTCGAGCGCGCGGGCTCCGAGGTCGACGTCGGTGGCCCCTCGCGGTGGACCGGTGTGCTCATCGAGGCGCTCAACCTGCGATGGGGAGCGCGCGTCCAGCGTGGTGACATCCGAGGTGCGCTCGACGACGCGGTCCGGGCGACACGGGTCGCCGACGACGCCGGAACGACGTTCCTGTTGAGCCGGTCGATGACGGGCGAGGCGTCGATCCGGGCGATCCTGGGCGAGCACGAGACCGCCGAACGGCTCGCCGACGCCGCCGTCGCCATCTCCGACCGGCACAACCTGGTCCTCATCCGGATGGCGATCGGGTACTGCATCGAGCGCGACCGCGGCCACCAGGACGACCTTGCCCGACTCGAGGTCGCGATGCGCGACCTGGTCGACGAGAACCCGTTCTTCATCGCCGCGTTCGCCCTGGTGCACGCCGAGGCCGCCCAACACGACGATGCGCGCCGTCTGCTCGGCGAGCTCGAGTCGCTCGAACCGATCCCGCGGAACTGGGTGTGGCTGGCGACGACGGCGTGCGCGCTCGAGACGGCTGCGCTGATCGGGGACGAGCGGGCGGTGCGGCGGTACCTGCCCCAACTCGAGCCGTTCGTCGACCAGTGGGTGATCGCCGCCGCGGAGGCCGGTTGCTGGGGGCCTGTGGCCCGCATCGTCGGATTGGCGGCCGCCGCGCTCGGCGACGTCGAACGAGCCCGCGGCCTCCTGTTGCAGGCGCGTGACTCGGCGCTGGCCAACGGGGCCGGCATCTGGACCGCCCGGTGCCACGCCGGACTGGCCGATCTCGAGGACAGGTCGATCTGACCGTGCAGCCAGCGAACCGCCGCCGACACCATGTGAGAAGTGGATGGAGGACGGCGCCGACGCAGTGGTGCGCGGCGGGTCACACGGGAA
>JAUHYJ010000324.1 GCA_030425785.1 Acidimicrobiia bacterium
CCCCGCCACCGACGGCGACGTTCGTGTCCCTCGGCGGCGACTCGCTGAGCTACGTCGAGTGCTCCGTCCGGCTCGAGGCCGCGCTCGGCGCCCTGCCCACCGACTGGCATCTTCGACCGATCGCCGAGCTCACGGCGCGCGAGCCTGCGGCCGGCGGGCGCAGGTCCCGCATCGCCCGTGTCGACACGACCGTCGTCCTGCGAGCGGTCGGCATCCTCGCCGTGGTGTCGACCCACATGCGCCTCTGGCACGTACCGGGTGGCGCGCACCTGCTGCTCGGCGTCGTCGGGTACAACGTCGCCCGCTTCCTGCTGCCGATCGAGTCGCCGGCCGAACGGATCCGGGCAGGGTTCCGCACCCTCGGCCGGGTCGCGGTGCCGACCGTGGTGTGGACGGCGGCGTTCATGATCGTCGGCCAGTACACCTGGACCACGCTGTCGCTCGCGAACAACTACCTCGGTCCGCGCTCGCACGCCGGCAACCACTGGCACTTCTGGTTCATCGAGGTGTTCGTCCACCTCGTCCTGCTGGTGACGCTCGTGATGGCGGTGCCCGGGGTCTGGCGACTCGATCGGCGGTTCCCCTACGCGCTGCCACTCGTCGTGTTGGTCGGCGCGATCGCGCTGCGGCTGCCGTGGGCCGACATGGGCGACTGGTACAACCTGCGCTTCCGCACGCACGCCGTCGCGTGGTTCTTCGTCCTCGGCTGGCTCGTGCAACGATCCAACACCGTGCCGCAGCGGATGGCCACCACGATCATCTGCATCGCCAGCGCCCCCGGCGTGTTCATGAATCCGCAGCGCGAGTTCTTCATCGCCGGCGGTCTGGTCCTGCTCGTGTGGTGGCGTCGTGTCCCGGTGCCGCGTGTCGTCGTGCGCCCCGTCGCCACGATCGCCGCCGCCAGCATGTGGATCCTGATCAGCCACTTCATGATCTGGCCGCCGATGAAGGAGCTGTTCATCGTCGAGGTCGCGTACCCGCTGACGGTGCTCGCGAGCCTCGGCGTCTGGTGGCTCGCCGAACGTGTGACCCCGATCATCGTCGCGGTCGCACGTCGGTGGTGGAGCTCCCGTCCCCCTGTCCGTCACGAACCGACCCCGATACTCACCCCCTGAGGCATCCCATGCACCACTCGTCGCACCCCAACGATGTACCCCCGCCGCGCCGTCGTCGACCGATCGGCCGGCGCGTCGCGCTCGGCGCACTCGCCGCGGCCGCCGCACTCGTCGCCACGTCGTGCGGTGGTGGTGGCGACACGCTCGTCGTGTACAGCGGACGCCACTACAACATCGAGGCCGCCTTCGAGCAGTACACCGAGGAGACGGGCGTCGAGCTCGAATTCCTGACCGGCAACGACGCCGAGCTCCGCGAGAAGCTCGCCGTCGAGGGCGACGAGACGCCGGCCGACGTCTACATCACCGTCGACGCCGGCAACCTCGCAGCGGCGGCCGAGCAGGGCCTGTTCCAGCCGCTCGAGTCCGACGTGTTGCAGTCCGCGATCCCGGCCGAGCTGAGCGACAGCGAGGGTCGCTGGTACGGCCTCACCCTGCGGGCGCGCACGATCGTGTACAACCCCGATCTGCTCGCCGCCGACGAGGTCCCGACGACGTACGAGGAACTCGCCGAACCGGAGTGGGACGGCCGCCTGTGCATGCGCAACGCGAGCAACGTCTACCAGCAATCGCTCGTGGCCAGCCTGATCGCCCATCACGGCGAGGACGAGGCGCTGCGCATCGTTCGCGGCTGGGCCGACAATGCCGAGATCTTCAGCAACGACGTCCTGATCCTCGAGGCGATCAACGACGGCCTGTGCGAGGTCGGCGTCACGAACCACTACTACCTCGGCCGCGAATTGGACGAGAACCCCGAGTTCAACGTCGCCCTGGCGTGGGCGAACCAGGACGACCGTGGCGTGCACGTCAACATCTCGGGCGGCGGGGTCACGGCCGCCGCCGACAAGCCGGACGAGGCACAGGCGTTCCTCGAGTGGCTCGCGACCGACGGCCAGGAGGTCCTGGTCGCGGGGAATCACGAGTACCCCGCCAACCCCGACGTGCCGGCCGATCCGCTCATCGCCACCGAGTTCGGCACGCTCGACGACTTCGTGCGCGATCCGCTCGAGGCGACCGTCTTCGGTGCCCTCAACCCGGACGCGATCCGACTCATGGACGAAGCCGGCTACGGCTGACCGACGATGCTCGCACCGCGTCGCCCCACGTCACGAGCCGGCTGGACCTGGTCGGCCGCGCTCGCGGCCGTGCTCGTGGTCGTGCCGGTGGCGATGCTGGCGACCAGCGTGCTGCGCCCCGACACCCAACTCTGGCGCGACCAATGGCGCACGCGCCTGCCGGGTGAGTTGGTCGACACGACGCTGCTGCTCGTCGGGGTCGGTGCCGGTTCGATCGTGTTGGGCGCCGGCCTCGCATGGCTGGTGTCGGCGTACCGGTTCCCCGGATCACGGGTCTTCGGCTGGATGCTGATCCTGCCGCTCGCCATCCCGAGCTACATCCTGGGGTTCCTCACCCTGTCGACCTTCGGTCGCACGGGCCCGGTCCAGGACCAGTGGCGCGACTGGTTCGGACTCGACGCGTGGTTCCCCCGGATCGAGTCGGTCGGTGGCGCGGTCATCGCGTTCACGCTGGTCCTGTACCCGTACGTGTACCTGCTGACGCGAGCGGCGCTGCGAGATCAGGCGGCAGGTGCCTACCACGCGGCTCGCATCCTCGGTGCGGGGCCGACCGAGGCCGCTCGCCGTGTCGTCTTCCCACTGGTGCGTCCGGCGGTGGCCGCCGGGGCGGCCGTCGTGATGATGGAGACCCTGACCGACTTCGCGACGGTGCAGTACTTCGGCGTCGACACCGTCTCGGTCGGTGTGTTCAACATCTGGCGCGGGCAGTACGACCGTGACGGGGCGAGCGAGATCGCCACCCTCGTCCTGGGGTTCGCGCTGCTCGTGATCGGGCTCGAGCGGGTGGCGCGCGGTCGCGCCCGGTTCGGCCAGAGCGGGGGAGCGGGCGCCGGGATCACGGCTCGCACCCTCGAGGGATGGCGTCGATGGGCGGCGACCGGCGTGTGCGGCGCGGTGGTGTTCGTGGCCTTCATCGGGCCCGTGCTCCGGCTGTCGGCGTGGGCGATCGCCGAGCAGCGCAGCGACCGGGGCACGCCGCTCGTCGACCAGTACCCCGAGTACCTGATGAACTCGCTGCAGATCGTGGTCATCACCGTCACGATCTGCCTCGTCGTCGCGATCGTGCTCGCGAACGCCCAACGGTTCGGCAACCCGGCAGTGACTCGATTGTCGAGCCGCGCCGTGGCGGTCGGGTACGCCGTTCCCGGGCCGGTGGTCGGCATCGGCGTCCTCCTCGCGATGGTCGCGGCCGACGACGCGCTCGAGGCGATCGGCCTGAATCTCCCCGGTGTCGTCGCGACCGGGTCGCTGCTCGTCCTGGCGTACGCCTACGCGATCCGGTTCCTCGCGCCCGGGCTCGGCGCCATCGAGTCGGGCATCGGGCAGGTCTCCGAGGAGATGACGGCATCCGCGCGCTCGCTCGGGGCGACGCCGCTGCAGACCGTGCGCCGGGTCCACGTGCCGCTGTCGCGCGCCTCGATCGCCTCGGCCGCCGTGCTCGTCGGTGTCGACGCGCTGAAGGAGCTCCCGATCGTGCTGCTCCTGCGCCCGCTCGGGTTCGACACGCTGCCCGTGTGGGTGTACGACCTCGCATCCGAATCCCGCTTCCAGCAGGCGGCGCTGCCGGCGTTGTCGATCATCGCGGTGGCGCTCGTTCCCGTGGCGCTGCTCACACGCGGACTCGATCGGCGGGTGTGATGACGACGCTCGATCGAGCCGTGCCGTCGGGATTCGCCGTGCCCGCAGGTCGCGTTCGGCCCGATCAGCGAGCAGAATGTGCGGCAGCCATGCATGCACTCGAGCTCGCCCACGTGACCAAGCGGTTCGGCGACGTCGTCGCAGTCGACGACGTGTCGCTGACGCTCGGCGAGCACGAGGTGCTGGCGCTCGTCGGGCCGAGCGGCTGTGGCAAGTCGACCCTGCTGCGTGCGATCGCCGGCCTCCACAGCATCGACGCCGGCACGATCGCGCTCGGTCGACAGATGGTCGACGACGGCCACCACCACGTCGTCGCGCCGGAACGCCGCCGCGTCGGGCTGGTGTTCCAGGAGCACGCCCTGTTCCCGCACCTGACCGTCGCCGACAACATCGCCTTCGGTGTCCGCGCCGAGCCGGCGCCGGCGCGCGCAGCCGAGATGCTCGAGCTGGTCGGTATGGAGCGATACGCCGACCGCTACCCGCACGAACTCTCCGGTGGCGAGCGCCAACGCGTGGCCCTCGCGCGTGCGCTCGCACCGCGCCCGGCGCTCATGCTGCTCGACGAGCCGTTCGCGAGCCTCGACACCAATCTCCGGGCACGGGTCCGCGACGACGTGATGGACATCCTGCGCTCGACCGGCACGCCGGCGGTCTTCGTGACCCACGACCAGCACGACGCGCTCGCGATCGGCGATCGCGTCGCGGTGCTCAAGGCGGGTGCGGTCGTGCAGGTCGGCGACCCGGTCGAGGTGTTCCACCAGCCGGTCGATCGCTTCGTGGCGTCGTTCCTCGGCGAGGCCGACTTCTCGACCTGGCAGGCCGTCACCTCGGACTTCGGGCCGCTCGACCGCACGACATCGCTGCCACCGGGCGAGCCGGCACCGGACGCCACCGTGATGACGCGTCCCGACGACGTCACCTTCGTCGCCGCTGACGACGGTGCTGCGGTCGTCGAGCACGCCGAGTTCCGCGGCACCGAGTGGTGCTACACGCTGCGCCTACCCTCGGGCACCCGTGCCCGCTCGTTGCGCTCGCATCTCGAACGGGTCGACGTCGGCCAGCGCGTGCGTGCGTCGCTCAACCCCGGGCATCTGCCCGTCGTGCTCCGCGACTAGAGCACGTCAGGACGACGTCGGCAGCTCGAACGGCATCGACGCGCTCAGGGCGCGTCGGTCGCTCGACGTGTCGATGCGATGCGGCTGCCACTCGAGTGTCCAGCCGAGCAGGTC
>JAUHYJ010000325.1 GCA_030425785.1 Acidimicrobiia bacterium
CGTCGTCCTCGACGAGGCCGACCGGATGGCCGACATGGGGTTCATGCCCGCCGTCCGACGCCTGCTCGACCAGACGCCGACCGACCGCCAGACCGTCCTGTTCTCCGCCACCCTCGACGGCGATGTCGCCAAGGTGACCGCCCAGTACCAGCGTGACCCCGTCCGGCACGAGGTCGGCGAGGAGACTCCGGACATCCGGGCCGCCGTCCATCGCTTCTGGCTCGTCGAGCGGACCGAGCGCAACGCGCTCGTCGGCAAGGTCATCGACGCTGCGTGGCCGTCGATCGTGTTCACCCGCACGCGGCACGGCGCCGACCGACTCGCGAAGCAGCTCGGCAAGCTCGGCTACGAGGCGGCACCCATCCACGGAGGGCTCAGCCAGAACGCCCGCAACCGTGCCCTCGACCGATTCTCGAAGAACCAGGTGCACGCGCTGATCGCGACCGACGTCGCTGCCCGCGGCATCCACGTCGACGGCGTCGCGTCGGTCGTGCACTACGACCCGCCCGAGGACGACAAGGCCTACGTCCACCGCTCGGGACGCACCGCCCGCGCCGGCGCCGACGGACTGGTCGTCTCGCTCGTGCAGCCCGAACAGCGCAAGGCGGCACGCCAGCTGATCCGCCAGGTCGGCCTCGACACCGACATCACCGACGTCGATCACGCCGAGGTGCACGAACACGTCCCCGGTGGCGCGCACGCCGGCGAGCGCCAGCTCGTCGAGACGCCGCCGACGACGTCCGATCGGCCGTCCAACGGGTCGTCGCAGCGGTCGTCGCAGCGGCGCGGTGGCTCCGGCACGCGCGGCGGTCAGCGACCGCATTCGCGCGGGCGCTCCGGATCGCACCGGTCGCAGGACGGCGAGGGCCGTCCGTCGCGATCGCCCGACGATCGCGGCGAGCGCTCGTCGTCCGACCGCTCCTCCGCTCGCAACGGCGCCGGCCGGTCCGGGTCGGGACGCACCGGCCACGGTTCGAAGCGCTCGAAGCAGCCGAATCGCAAGGCGCGCCGCGCCCACCTGCAGCCCAAGTCGCACTGACGCCACGGCCGAGCTCGTTCCCTCGAACGGGCCCGGCCGGTCGCCGGTGCGTGTGCCGGTGAGATCGCGACCTGATCGCGACGCGATCACCGATATTCGCGACATCGTCGCCGGCTCCCTCGTTACGTTCGCCTCGTTCGACCCATGGCGGTCGGACAGCGGGACATGCCGGACCTGGAACAGGCCGGGGCCGGCCCGACACGAGGGAGCCGGGACATGGCTGAGAAGAAGCCAGCGAAGAAGTCGGCCGCGCGCCGACGCACCAAGCGGAGCGCAGACGACGCGGCGGAGCAGAACGAACCGCAGCGTCACGTCGAGACCTACGACGCATCGGGCGACACCGCCACCGACGAGGTCCACACCGCGCTCGTCGCGATGAACGGGCAGCCGCCGAAGGCGGTCACCTACGAAGTCGTCGACGGGATGGCGGTCGTCGAGGCCGACATCGTGCTCGGTACCGTCGCTGAGGTCGAACGCGACTCGGAGATGTACAAGGCCGAGCAGCGCGGCGAGCTCGCCAGCGGTGTGATCATCGACGGCAGCCAATATCGCTGGCCGGACTGCACGGTGCCCTACACGATCGACTCGTCGCTGCCGAACCAGGCGCGGGTCACCGACGCAATCCAGCACTGGGAGGACAACACGCAGTTCAACTTCGTGCTGCGCACGTCCGCGAACGCGTCGCAGTACCCCGACTACGTGACCTTCCGCCCGGCGTCCGGGTGCAGCTCGTCGGTCGGCAAGCGCGGCGGTCAGCAGTTCGTCAACCTGTCGAGCGGGTGCACGACCGGTAACACGATCCACGAGATCGGCCACGCCATCGGGCTCTGGCACGAGCAGTCGCGCGAAGACCGTGACGCCTTCGTCACGATCCACTGGGAGAACATCCAGTCGGGCAAGGAGCACAACTTCAACCAGCACATCACCGACGGCGACGACGTCGGGGCGTACGACTACGGCTCGATCATGCACTACCCCCGCACCGCGTTCTCGAAGAACGGCGAGGACACGATCGTGCCGACCGACCCCTCGGCGTCGATCGGGCAGCGCACGGCCCTGAGCGCCGGCGACATCGCGGCCGCCAACTCGATGTGTGGGCCGATCCTGACGATCAAGGAGGTCGCGAAGGAGTTCGTCGAGACGACGAAGGAGCGCTTCCCCGAGACGTTGAAGGAGCTCGCACCCGAGACGTTCAAGGAGCTCGCGCCGGAGACGCTCAAGGAGCGCATCCCCGAACCGCCGGTCACCTTCGTCGAACACATCGACCCCGGCCGTTTCGGTCAACGGGTGACCCAGCCGGTCCAGCCGACGATGCCGTTCGCAGTGCGGACACCGCATCGTGGCGTCGTGGGTGATCAGACCGCGGCGCCCGGTGTCGAGACGGCGGCGATCGAGTCCGCCCTCGAGCTGATGTCGCTCGTGCTCGCGCAGGCGATGACGACGCATCGGATGGCGTCCGACGCATACGAGGCGTTGCTGGCCGCGCTCGGCGGCGACCGGTAGGCCGCCGTGATCGTCGTCATCTCCCATCCCGACGATCGCCACGCGACCGTCGTGATGGACGCACTTCGTCGACGAGGCACCCCGGTGGTGTTGCTCGATCTCGCCGACCTACCCGAGCGGTCGACGATCACCGTCGACTACGACGACCCGTGTGCACCTCGCGTCGCCGTGGTCCGCGACGGCGAGCGCACGGTCCTGTCCGACGCCACCGCGGTGTGGTGGCGCCGACCGCAGGCGCCCACGTTGGACTCGATCACCGACATGGACGTCCTGGGCTTCACGCACGGCGAGTGGTTCGAGGCCCTGAACGGCGTGTACCAACTGCTCGGCTGCCCGTGGTTGAACGATCCGATCCGCAACGAGATCGCGTCGCGCAAGACCGTCCAGCTGCAGGTCGCCGCCGAGCTCGGGCTGCGGGTTCCGCGGACGCTGATGACCTCCGACGCCGACGCGGCGGTGCAGTTCGCCCGCCGGGAAGGGTTCGGCAACGTCATCTACAAGACGTTCGCCTCGACGCACCAGGTCTGGCGTGAGACGCGCCTGCTGCGACCCGAGGACCTGTCGATGTTCGACTCGCTGCGGTACGCGCCGGTCATCTTCCAGGAGCACATCCCGGCCGTCGCCGACGTTCGGGTGACCGTGGTCGGCGATCGGGTCTTCCCGCTCGAGATCGACGCGCGGGGCAGTGACTACCAGGTCGACTTCCGGGTCGACATGGCGCATGCCGACACCCGTGCGGCGACGCTGCCCGACGACGTCGAGAAGCGGCTCCGGCGGTTGATGGACCGCTTCGAGCTCGGGTACGGCGCGATCGACCTGCGCCGGACGCCCGACGGCGACTACGTGTTCCTCGAGATCAACCCGGCCGGCGAGTTCCTCTTCGCCGAGTACCACGGGGGGTTCCCGGTCACGGACGCCGTCGCCGACTGGTTGTGCTCGCCGACCTGACCGGCCCGGTGGTGAACCGGTCGGACGACCCGGTCAGTCGAGGTGGCGGACCGGGACCGTGACCCGCTGCTCGGCCCGGCTCGGGTCGATCGGGATCGCCCGGACCGTGATCCAGTCTCCTCGGGTGACCTCCGGGGTCGAGGTCGCGGCGATGCGGGCCCAGACGGTCAGGTCGCCGCCGGCGGGAACGGTGTCGTCGTCGACGTCGAGCTCGACGGTGGCGACCCACCCGGACGAGCGGCCCTCGACACGCGTCAGCGTCGTGGCCAGCGTGACCGAGTCGTCGTCGGCCAGCGACGTGTCGCGCACCTCGACGATCACCGGTGCGCCCACCGCCGGTCGCTCGGCGCTCGACTCGAGCTCGACGTCCGCGATGACGATCATCCGGTCACCGTACCGTGCCGCCTCGCCCGACGTCGGCGGCCGGCGCGGTCGCGAACCGCCCCGAAAACGGAACCTCCCGGGTCACATCGCTGTGACCCGGGATGGCCCCTACCCCGCAACAGCGAGGCACGCCGCGAGGCGTCGGTGAGTCGCGGTGACCTAGACCGCGTCAGCACCTTCCTCGCCGGTGCGGATGCGGATGAGTCGGCTGACCTCGGTCACCCAGACCTTGCCGTCACCGATCTTGCCGGTGGCGGCCGCCGAGGTGATCGCGTCGACCACCGCGTCGACCTGGGCGTCGTCGACCACCAGGTCGATCGCCACCTTCGGCACGAAGTCGATCTTGTACTCCGCGCCCCGATAGGTCTCGGTGTGCCCACCCTGGCGACCGAAGCCACGGACCTCGGTCACCGTCATGCCGGCGATGCCGGCGTCCTTCAGTGCGTCCTTCACGTCGTCGAGCTTGAACGGCTTGACGACTGCGGTGATGAGTTTCATCGTGATTGCTCCTTGCGTCTCGTGATCGGCCGGGCTCAGGCGCTGACCGTGTCGGGGGCGTAGCCGGCGAGGCCGTGCTCGAGGACGTCGAGGCCTTCGATCTCTTCCTCGGCGCTGACCCGGAGGCCGATCGTCGACTTGAGGACGAAGAACAAGATGCCGGTGGTGACGGCCACCCAGACGAGGATGACGAGGATCATGACGAGCTGCATGAGCAGCTGGTCGAGGCCACCGCCGTAGAACAGGCCGGCGTCCTCACGACCGAGGAACGCATCGTCGTACTTGGCGAACAGACCGATCGAGATCACGCCCCACGCACCGCACACGCCGTGCACGGAGATCGCACCGACCGGGTCGTCGACCTTGACCTTGTCGAAGAACAGGACCGAGAACACCACGAGGATGCCGCCGATGCCGCCGATGATGAAGGCCGGGAAGGCGTCGACCGCACCACACGGAGCGGTGATCGCGACGAGCCCGGCGAGCACGCCGTTGCCGATCATGGCGACGTCGGGCTTGCCGCCGACGATCCAGATCGTGATGGTGCAGAACAGGCCACCGGCCACCGCGGCGAGCATCGTGTTCACGGCGACCGTGATGACGAACTCGTCAGCCAGCAGCTCCGAGCCGGGGTTGAAGCCGAACCAGCCGAGCCAGAGGATGAACACACCGACGATCGCGAA
>JAUHYJ010000326.1 GCA_030425785.1 Acidimicrobiia bacterium
CGCACCGCCGCAGAGCGGGTGAGCTACTCAGCCGCTTCGGCGAGCGCTTCGCTGAGCGCCGGGTGGACCAACAGCGACTCGTAGATGTCGCTCACCTTCAGGTTGGCGGTGACCGCCAGCGCGATGACGCTGATCAGTTCGGCGGCGTGACGGCCGACGATCGAGCCGCCGAGCACGACGCCGGTCGCCGGGTCGGAGATGATCTTCACGAAGCCGCGTGGGTCGTTGTTGATGTGTGCTTTGGCGGTGGTGGCGAACGGCACCTTCGTCACCCGGATCTTACGCCCGCTCGAGAACGCCTCGGCCTCGGCCAGCCCGACATCGGCGATCTCGGGTTCGGTGAAGATCGCCGAGGCCGCCTTGTCGTAGTCGAGGTGACGGTGCGACACGGTGTGCAGTCCCATCACGTGCTCGGCGACCTTGCGGCCCTGCATCGACGCGACCGAGGCGAGGGGCAGCTTGCCCGACACGTCGCCGGCGGCGTAGATGTGCGACTGGTTCGTGACGCAGTGGTGGTTGATGTCGATGTAGCCCCACTGGTTGACGTCGACGCCCGCCGCGTCGAGCCCGAGTTCGTCGGTGTTCGGGACCGAGCCGATGGCGAGCACCGCGTGCGACGACCGCACCGTGCGTCCGTCGTCGCAGCGCACGACCACCCCGCCGGTCTCGTCGTCGCGCTCGATCGCCTCGGCGCGGGCACCCTTGAGCAGCTTGACGCCGCGCTGCACGAAGTCGTCCTCGAGCACCCCGGCGACCTCGGGGTCCTTGCCGGGCAGGACGTGCTGGCGGCTGACGACCAGCGTGACCTCGGCGCCGAACGACGAGAACATGTGGACGAACTCGACGCCGGTGACGCCGGATCCGATGACCGTGATGCTGTCGGGGAACACCTTGGGCGGGTAGCAGTCGCGGGTGGTGAGGATCCGGTCGCCGTCGGGCGCGCACCAGTCGGGGATGCGCGGCCGCGACCCGGTCGACACGAGGGCGGCGTCGAACTCGATCGTCTGCGAGCCCGCTGCGCCGGTGACCTCCGCGGTGTTCGGGCCGGTGAACCGACCCGCGCCGGTGATCATGCGGACGCCCTGACTGGCGAGCAGTTCGGTGATGTCGTCGTTGAGCGAGCCCTGGATGGCCTGCACCCGTGATGTGAGCGCCTCGGTGTCGATCTGCGGGATCGCCTGGGCGAGCCCCATGCCCGGCAGTCGTCGCGAGAAGCTCATCGCGCCGCCGGTGGCGATCATCGTCTTCGACGGGATGCAGTCCCACAGGTTGGCGGCACCACCGAACACGTCGCGCTCGACGATCGTGACCTCGGCGCCGAGCCGAGCTGCGTAGGTGGCCGCCTGGTAGCCCGCCGGGCCACCACCGAGGATCAGGAATCGCACGCTCACGTCGTCAGGCTAGTGGCAGGCCCGCGTGTGGACCGCCCGTCGCCCGGTCTCAGTCGTGATCGTGGTCGTGATCGTGCGCGCCGTCCTCGCCGTCGAGGGTCAGCACATCAGCGCCGAGCTCGACGGCGCCCACCGACTGGGTCAGCGCGTTGACGACGTTCGGGCAGTACTCGACGTCCGCGACGACCTGGTCGCGGGGTTCACCGACCCACTCGAAGTGCATGCCGTCGGGCGTGCGGAAGTTCCCGCCCCACGCGAAGCCGTGCTTGCGGAAGATGCGGACGACGTCGCAGCTCATCTTCGGGACGCAGCCCAGACAGTTCGACACGGTGTTCATGTCGATCGCCTGACCGTACGAGTGGCGCGACAGGAACCCGATCTGACCGCTCACCCGACTGAACCGCGCCCCGCCGTAGCACCCGCCGTAGGTGTTGGTGTTCCCGACGTCGATCGCACCGCCGAGGCCGGCCGCGGCCATCTCGGCGAGCGCCGCTCGCAGGTCGCCGACCACGGCGCGATGGCAGCGCGCGCGGATCCGGATCTGGTCGTTCAGCAGCTCGCGGTCGTCGGGCAGGTTGGTGGCGACCCAGTCGGGGTGCATCGAGATCGAGCCGTCGCCGTTGAACCGGTAGATCGGCTCGCCGAGCAGCACCTTGGTGTCCATCGTGTCGAGGGTCGAGTCCGGTCTCGGCGGGTCCCAGCTGCGGGCGACGCGAGTGTCGGGACGGTCGTCGAGCCCCTCGCGAGCGATCGCTGCGTCGAGCGCGGCGCGATCGAAGTCGTGGATGACGACCCGCGTGTCCTCGGTGGCGCCCAGCCGGGCGGCGACGTCGTAGGTGAAGACGAGCTCGGCCGCGCCGATCTCGTCGGGCCCGAAGATGGCACTGATGGGGAACGAGACCGGTGAGCCGTTCGCGGCGCGCATGTGGACGACGTCGCCGACCCGGGCGCCGGTCAGCTCTGCGGTGACCTCGTTCATGACGGCGGTGTCGGGGTCGAGTGCGGCGGCGACGTCGGGGCTCGTGATGCGGCCGATCGGCGCCGCGGGCGCCGACAGGTACACCATGGGGATGAGCCAGCCGGCGGGCGCTGCGTGCACGGTCTGGTCGCCCCGGGTGATCGACGTCATCCCGAGCGAACCGGTGCGGGCGACGGTCGACCCACCACCGGATGCCGCCGCGACACGACGAGCGGCGTCGACCACCGCTGCGTCGACCTCGCGAACGTCGAACATCACCACGAGATCGCCGACCGGCGTCGGGATGCGTTCGGCCTCCTCGGCGACCTCGGCGCCCGCACCGATCCCGGCGCCGCTGACGAACGTGGCGATCGCGAGGCCCGAGGCCACCGCCACGAGCAGGGTGAGACCGAGCGCACGGCGAGAGCGGGCAGGGTTCGACACGGCGGCGCAGCCTACCGACGCGCCCGAACGGAAGGGTGTCGGCCCCACCCCCGGCGGCTACGGTCTGATGTCCGTGAGCGACGCCAGCGACACCCCCGACGCGCCCGACCCCGACGGTCGAGACGGCGACCAGCCCACCGGCAGTGGCCTCGCCGCCGAGAAGGTGCGTCGCCAGGCCCGGGTCGACGAGCTGCGCGCCCGCGGCGACCAGCCCTACCCGTACCGGTTCGACCGTTCGCACACCCTCGCCGAGGTGCGTGCCGCGCACGGCGACATCGAGGCGGGCACGGAGACCGACGCCGAGGTCACCGTCGCCGGACGCGTCATGCTCAAGCGCGACACCGGCAAGCTCGTGTTCGCCACCATCCAGGACCGCTCCGACCGCATCCAGCTGTTCATCTCGAAGGCGGTGGTCGGCGACGACGGTTTCGTCGACGTGAAGGAGCTCGACATCGGCGACTGGGTCGGCGTGCACGGCACGGTCATGGCGACCCGCGCCGGCGAGCTGTCGGTCAAGGCTGATCGGGTCGAGCTGCTGTCGAAGGCGATCCGTCCGCTCCCCGACAAGTGGCACGGTCTCACCGACACCGACACCCGGTTCCGCCAGCGCTACGCCGACCTGATCGTCAACGACGAGGCGCGGCGGGTGTTCGAGATCCGCCACGAGGCGATCGCCTCGTTCCGGCGCACCCTGCACGACGAGGGGTTCATCGAGGTCGAGACGCCGGTCCTGCACGTCGAGGCGGGCGGCGCCCACGCGCGACCGTTCGACACCCACCACAACGCCCTCGATCTGCCGCTCTACCTGCGCATCGCGCTCGAGTTGCACCTCAAGCGGCTGATCGTCGGCGGGATGGAGCGGGTGTACGAGATCGGTCGGGTGTTCCGCAACGAGGGCATCTCGACGCGCCACAACCCCGAGTTCACGATGATGGAGCTCTACCAGGCCTTCGTCGACTGGCAAGAGATGATGGCGATCTCCGAGCGGTTGATCACCCAGGCCGCGCGAGATGCGATCGGGACGACCGTGATCACCGTGCGCGGGCACGAGTTCGACCTCGCCGAGCCGTGGCCGCGCATCTCGATGTGTGGTGCCGTGTCCGCGGCGCTGGACAGGACGGTCCACCCGTCGCAGCCGGTCGACGACGTGCGCGCGATCGCCGACCGGCACGGGGCGAAGTACGAGGCGTCGTGGGGGTCGGGCCGCATCATCGAGGCGCTGTTCGAGGAGCTGTGCGAGGCCGACATCGTGCGACCGACGTTCGTGACCGGTCACCCGGTCGAGATCTCGCCGCTCGCCCGCGTCGACCGTGACGATCCACACGTCACCGAGCGCTTCGAGATCTTCTGCGACTCGCGTGAGCTCGGCAACGGCTACAGCGAGCTCAACGACCCGGTCGAACAGCGCGCCCGCTTCGACGAGGAGCAGGCCGCCAAGGAGGCCGGCGACGCCGAGCGCGGCACCGTCGACGAGGACTACCTGCGGGCGCTCGAGTACGGCATGCCGCCGACTGGCGGCCTCGGGATCGGCATGGACCGGGTGGCGATGCTGCTGGCCGGCGTCGACTCGATCCGCGAGGTGGTCTTGTTCCCGACCCTCCGGCCCGAACAGTTCTGAACGGGTCGTGCCTGGCACTCCCCGCTACACCGATGCGACGACGAGAGGACACGACATGACACGGATGGCATGGGGCGCCGGTCTGACGACCGAGGACGCCGACGGCAACACGCTCGACTGCTGGTACCGGTGGTACGGGTGGGGCGAGTACGGCGACGACGAGATGGTGCGGGAGTACCCCGACATCGACGCCACGCTGGGCCTGCGCGAGCAACGCGACGAAGTCCGCAACGTCACGATCCGTCCGATCCGGATCAGCGTCGACGTCGACGAGGCGCCGGCGTCGGCCTCCGACGCCTACCTGCGACTCCACCTCCTCTCGGGCCGGCTCGCCGCGCCCCACTCGTTGAACATGGACGGCATCTTCGGCGCGCTGAACAACGCGGTGTGGACGAACCTCGGACCGGTCGCGGTCGCCGAGCTCGATGACGTGCGCCTCCGGGTGAAGCAGTCGGGCCAGGTGCTGCACGTCCACGGCGTCGACAAGTTCCCACGCATGCTCGACTACGTGGTGCCCTCCGGGGTGCGCATCGCCGACGCCTCGCGGGTACGGCTCGGCGCGCACCTCGCCGAAGGCACCGTCGTGATGCACGAGGGCTTCTGCAATTTCAACGCCGGCACGCTCGGCACGT
>JAUHYJ010000327.1 GCA_030425785.1 Acidimicrobiia bacterium
GGACCGCATCCCGTTCTGGTACCCCGGCAGCCCGCAGACCGCCGGGCGCTTCGGGATGCGGCTGATGTTCCCCGGCCCGATCCCCCAGGACGCCTACGACCTCTACGTCGAGACGTGGCACGCCCACGCGGACGATCCGATCCGGTTCGACGCGCCGGGCGACCGGCCGACCGTCGGCTCGACCATGATCATGGCGATCGATCACGACGAGTCGCGCGCCCGCGACGTGATGCAGCGCGGCATGGACGGGCTGATGCGGCGCACCCACGCGGTGCACCAGTGGGACGCCGAGGTGCTCGGCGAGGAGGCCGCCGACGCCGCGCTCGGCCCGCTGCGCCGCATCCTCGGCCACAAGGAGGCCGTGATCGAGAACGGCTACGGCGTCCCGTCGAAGATCGTCGACCGGCTCGGCGACGTCGCCGACGCGGGGCGCGTCGACCACCTGATCATCCAGGTGCCGACCGGCGACATGACCTACGACGAGGCCCGACGGACCCTCGACCTGTTCTGCAGCGAGGTCCAGCCCCAGTTGCAGGCAGCCTGACGGCCGACCGGTCGACACCGCCCGCGTTCCGGTGTCGGGGACGCCGCATGGTGGCGCCCCCGACCCGGTGACTACGTTCGTCCCCATGTCATCGGGGGATCTGGCTCACACGATCGCGGCGGCCGTTCGCGAAGCGGCGGCAGCCGGCAACGGGCTCGCCGTCGCCGCCGCGCTCAACTGCATCGAACCGGCGGAGCTGGCCGAGTTCTTCCACGTCAGCCTGTCGGGCGATGTCGACGCCGAACCGCTCGGCGAGGGCCTCCCGGCGTCCCCGGGCGCCGCGAGCGGCAAGATCGTCCTGTCGAGCGACGAGGCGATGATCGCCGGCGACGACGGCGAGGACGTCATCCTCGTGCGGCCCGAGACCACCCCGGACGACGTGCTCGGCATGCAGTCGTCGAAGGGCATCCTCACCACGCGCGGCGGGCTGGTCAGCCACGCCGCCGTCGTGGCGCGGGGCTGGGGCATCCCGGCCGTCGTCGGGGCCGCCGACGTGAAGATCGAGGGCTCGTCGATCACGATCGGCTCGACCACCCTGCAGGAGGGCGACGTCGTCACGATCGACGGCAGCACCGGCAAGATCTACGCCGGCGTGCTCGACACCGCCGGTTCCGAGCCGCCGCCCGAGCTCGACACGCTGCTCGCCTGGGCCGACACCGTCGCGCGCGGACACGTGCAGGTGCGCGCCAACGCCGACACCGAGGGCGACGCGAGCCACGGACGCGAGCTCGGCGCCCAGGGCATCGGCCTGTGCCGGACCGAGCACATGTTCCTGTCGGCCGACCGGCTGCCGGTCGTGCGCAAGTTCATCCTCGCCGACGACGAGGCGACCGAGCAGGCGGCGCTCGACGAGCTCGAGCGGGTCCAGACCGCCGACTTCGAGACCGTCCTCGAGGCGATGGACACCCTGCCCGTGACCATCCGGCTGCTCGACCCACCACTGCACGAGTTCCTGCCCGACCTGCTCGATCTCACCGCGCGCGAGGCGACCGGGTCGCTGACCGACGTCGAACGCGTCCAGCTCGCGGCCGTGCGGCGCCTGCACGAGTCGAACCCGATGATCGGGACCCGCGGCGTGCGCCTCGGCGTGGTCCGCCCCGGCCTGTACGAGATGCAGGTGCGGGCGCTGTGCACGGCTGCGGCCAACCTGTTCGAGCGCGGCAAGCGGCCCCACGTCGAGATCATGATCCCGCTCGTCGTCGACGCCGAGGAGCTCCGCATCGCACGCGGATGGGTGCGCGACACCCTCGACGAGATCGGTCACCCCGAGTTGAAGTCGACCGTCGTCACCGTCGGCGCCATGATCGAGACACCGCGCGCCGCGCTCGTCGCGGGCCAGCTGGCCGAGCACGCCGACTTCTTCTCGTTCGGCACGAACGACCTCACGCAGATGACGTACGCGTTCAGTCGCGACGACGTCGAGGCCCGGCTGCTGCCCGCCTACCAAGCGCTCGGCATCCTGCCCGCCAACCCGTTCGCCGCCCTCGACCAGGACGGCGTCGGCGAGCTCGTCCGGATCGCGACCGAAGCGGCACGGCGCACCAAGCCGGGCATCAAGCTGGGCGCCTGCGGCGAACACGCCGGCCACCCGCCGTCGGCGGCATTCCTCGTCCGGCTCGGGCTCGACTCGGTGAGCTGCTCGCCGTTCCGCGTGCCGATGGCGCGGCTGGGGGTCGCCCAGGCACTGCTCGAGAGCGGTCGCGTCCACATCAACGACGTCGCGTTCGACTTCGAGCGTGGGCCGACCGACTCCGATGCGGCGGCCGGCGACGACGCCGATCAGACTGGTGGCATGAACGCCGACATCGACATCGACGAAGCGCTCGTGCTCCACACCCTGCGGGTGCGCGGGTTCGTGACCCCCGACGGGTTCTCCGCGAGCCTCGGCGAGCACCCGGCCGACCTCATCGCCGGTCTCGTCGAGGGCGGCCTCGTCCGTCACATCGAGAAGCGCGACATGTACGGCCTGCTCCCGCCGGGCAAGGAGCGCCAGGAGGCACTGCTCGACGAGTACGCCGGTGGCGACGTGCAGTCGGCGCTCGCGGAGCACTACGAGCGCTTCCTCGAACTGAACGACGAGTTCAAGCAGCTGTGCACCGACTGGCAGATGAAGGGCGAGGCCCCGAACGACCACAGCGACGCCGACTACGACCGGCAGTGCACCGACAAGCTCGCCGAGCTGGCCGCGGCGTCCACGCCCGTCATCGCCGCCATGGCCGGCGCACTGCCGCGCATGGCCCGCTACAACGATCGGCTGGCCGTCGCCGCCGACGCGGTCGCGGCGGGCGACATCAACAAGTTCACCGGCGTGATGTGCGAGTCGTTCCACGACATCTGGATGGAGCTGCACGAGGATCTCATCGTGCTGCAGCGCATCGACCGGGTCGAAGAGGGTTCGTTCTAGGGCGTCTACGCTGCGGGCGATGGCGTCGCCCGACCCCTCGTCCGACCGGCCGCCCGCCGAGCGCCCCGCGCGCTCGCGTGGCTCGTTGCGGCGCCTTCGCGACCTGACGGGCGAGTTGCATCGGCCGCTGCGGTCGAACCGGTTGAGCGACGTCGAGGACGCCTTGCTCGACGAGCACGGCCATCTCGATCGGGACGAGCAGCTCCGCATCCTCGCGCTGCTCCTGCCGTCCCAGAACCGCAAGATGGTGGTGCGGTTCGGACTGATGCTCACGCTGTCGGTCACGATCGCCGTGATGGGCCTCGCCGCCGACTCGGCGGCGGTCGTCATCGGGGCGATGCTCATCGCGCCGCTGATGACCCCGATCATGACGTTCTCGGCCGCCGTCGGCCTGGGTCTCGGACGCCGCGCCATCCAGGCGGCGTTCCTGGTGGTGGCCGGCGCCGTCTGGTCGATCGTGTTCTCGATCGTGCTGGCCCGGCTGTTGCCGACGGTGACGATCGGCTCGGAGGTCCTGGCGCGCACCGCTCCGGACGTCCGCGACCTGATCGTCGCGATCGCCGCCGGTGCCGCGGGTGCGTACGCGACCGCGCGCGAGGACGTGTCGTCGGCGCTTCCGGGCGTCGCCGTCGCCGTGGCGCTCGTGCCGCCGCTCGCCGCCACCGGCATCCTCCTCGAGGCAGGCCGGCGCGTCGAGGCCGAGGGGTCGGCGTTGCTGTTCCTCACCAACCTCCTGGCGATCATCGTGAGCGCACTGGTGGTGCTGCTCGCGACCGGCGTGATCCCGACGGTGCGATTGCTGTTCCGCAGCTCTCGCATCGCGATGACCGCGGCCGCGATCGTGCTCGCCACCGTGCTGATCGCCGTGCCGCTCACGACCCGGTCGCTCGACGCTGCGTCGTCGTCGCGGCAGGAGGCGCTCGTGGCGGAGACGATCGCGGACTGGCTCGACGACGCCGAGCTCGACGTCACCTCGTTCGACGTCGACGGCAGCCAGGTGACCGTCGAGCTGACCGGTCTCGAGGAACCGCCGCTCGCGAAGGCGCTCGCGGACGATCTCGCCGGGGTCCTCGGTGACGACGCCGAGGCGGTCGTGCGGTGGGACCAACGCGCGCAGGGTGTCGGTCGCGCCGACACCGATCCGCCGCCCGATCCGCAGCGGGTCGCCGAGGAGGTGCTCGACGCGTGGGCGGCGGCGCTGGCGGACGAGGGCATCCGACTCGACGTCCTCGACGTCGACTACGCCGGCGACACGGTCGACGTCGTCGTCAGCGGTCCGACGGCCCCGCCGCCGGCCCCGGGCCTGTCGGACGACGTCGCGGACGCGGTCGGCAACGACGTGGTGCTGAGCATGCGCTGGATCCAGTCGTTCGACCCCGGCCTCGACGGCGAACCGCCGGCGTTGCGTCTCGAACGGTACGTCGAGGCATGGATCGGACCGCGGTCGAGCGTGCGCCTCATCGGTACGACGATCGACGGGTCGGATGTGCTCATCGACCTCGGCAGCGACGGCACGCCGCTCGGCCTCGACACGCTCCGTCGGCTCGGGCTCGACGCGATCGACGGTGCGACCCGCGTCGAGGTGCGGTTGCTGCCGCTCACCGTCGCCGACCCGGCACCCGACGAGCCGACGACCCCCGTGCTCGACTGATCAGCCGGCGGCGCGAGGCAGGGTCAGGTCGAGCGCGACCGCGACGCCGTCGGCGCGCAGACCCGACAGGCTCAGCCGACCACTGCCGAGCGGCAGCCCGGCGGTCGGTTCCGCCGTGCCGTCGGGCTCGGCGAAGGCGAGCAGCACCGACCCGCCCATGCCCGCGTCGAACGCCTCGGCGCCCCACCAACCCGACGCCTCTCGGCTGCTCGACGAACCCGAGGGCACGTAGACCGACGAGAAGCCGAACAACTCGACGCCGACGTCGGTCGTGTTCCGCACCTCGACCACGACCAGCACGTCGCCGTCCCGGTTGCGGAACGCGGTGTCGACGCGGGCGATGACACCGTCGTCGTCGGCTCGCAACCCGTCGCCGACCACCCGCCCCGCGAGCGGCACCCCGTCGATCGCGAACGTCTCGATCCGGCCGGTG
>JAUHYJ010000328.1 GCA_030425785.1 Acidimicrobiia bacterium
GACGCGGCGCCGTCAAGATCGCCTTCGACCTCCGAGAGAACGCACCATGACGAAACTCAACCTCCACCAACCGCTCGAACTCTTCAGGGCGCGCGAGCGTGCGACGCGAGCGAGCGCCAGCGAGTCGAGCGACCAGCACCGGCCTGCGTGGCCGGGGAACGCAGTGAGCGTCTGATGCCTCGCCCAGGATTCGTGCTCGACGTCGACCGCTCGACGCCACCGATGCTGTTCTGGCGCGGCGAGGGGTTCAGCCTCGAGAAGCTGCCCGCCGACCGCAGCCGGGTGATCTACCCGGCCGAACCGTTGCCGGGCCTCGACGACGTCGACGGCCACATTCGCGATGCGTTGCTGCATCCGCACGACATGGAGCCGCTCCCCGCGCTGCTGCGCCCGGACATGAAGCTGACGATCTGCTTCGACGACGCCAGCCTGTCGCTGCCGAAGATGCAACGGCCCGACATCCGCCAGCGCGTCATCGAGGCGGTCCTCGATCACGCGGCCGAGGCGGGCGTCGACGACATCCACATCATCGCCGCACTCGGCCTCCATCGCCGGATGCACGACTACGAGTTGCGCCACGTGCTCGGCGATCGCATCTTCGACGCCTTCCACCCGCGCGGCATGCTCTACCAGCACGACGCCGAGGACCCGGACAACATCGTGTCGCTCGGCGAGACCGACCACGGCGAGGCGCTCGAGATCAACCGGCGCGTCGCCGAGTCCGACCTCGTGGTGTACGCCAACGTGAACCAGGTGTCGATGGACGGCGGCTGGAAATCGATCACCACCGGGTTCGCCTCCTACAAGTGCCTGGCGAACCACCACACCGGCCATCACCTGCAGAACACCCGCAGCCTGATGGGCCACCGCGACCACTCCGCGCTCCACAAGAGCATCTGGCGGCTCGGCAAGGTGCTGCGCGACAACGGTCCGAAGATCTTCCAGATCGAGACCACGATCAACAACGACGCGTTCCCCGACACGTTCGGCTTCCTCAACAAGCGCGAGTGGGAATGGTCCGCCAAAGACCGCGCCCTGTACCTCGCGACCGAGAAGTCGTTGAAGCGGCTACCGAACCGGGCCAAGCGCAAGATCTTCCACTCGATCGAGGCCCCGTACGAGATGACGTCGGTGCAGGCGGGCTTCACCCCGTCGGTGCACGAGATCACGCTCCAGCACGTCCATCAGCAGCACCTCGTGCCGGTCGAGGGCCAGACCGACATCCTCACGATGGGCATCCCGTTCATCTGCCCGTACAACCCCGAGGGCACGATGAACCCGATCCTCGTGATGTGCATGGGGCTCGGCTACATGTTCAACATGTACCGCAACAAGCCGCTCGTGCGCGAGGGCGGAGTCATCATCATGACCCACCCGACGTACCGCGAGTTCAACCCGGTGCACCACCCGAGCTACATCGACTTCTTCGACGAGGTGCTCGCGGACACCACCGACCCCATCGTGATGGGTGAGAAGTGGGAGCAGAAGTACGCCGAAGACGAGTGGTACCGCCACCTCTATCGCACCGGCAACGCCTATCACGGCGTGCACCCCTTCTACGCCTGGTACTGGGGCGCGCACGGCCAGCAGTGGGCCGGCAAGGTCATCATCGTCGGCGGCGACCCGCCGACCGTGCGCCGACTGGGCTTCACGCCCGCGTCGACGATGGACGACGCGTTCGAGATCGCCTCCGACGTCGTCGGCCGCTCCCCCACGATCACCCATCTGCACGTCCCGTCTGTCCTGGTGGCCGACGTCTCATGAGCCCGACGACCGCTCGAGTTGGTGGGAGCCGAAGCGACCGACGCGGTCGGATCGGCTCCGCCAGGGCTCGGGACACGAGTTCGGTGGAGCCGAAGCGACGGTCGGATCGGCTCCGTCAGACCGAGGGGCGGCGCTGATGGAGATGCCGAAGCGGTATCTGCGGGCCGGGCAACGGCTCACCGGGCGGGCCGAGCGCGTGGTGCAGAAGGCGGCGACGCCGCTGCGATCGTACGGCTTCCCCTACCGCGCCCCGAACGTCCCCAAGGGCGTCGAGGTGCCCGAGGAAACCTCGACCCTCGGCGCCGAGTTCGACACCGAGTGGGCACGCACCCCGGCGGCTCGCGCCGCCCGCGGCATCATCACCGAAGGACCGCTGCGCCTCCTCGTCGAGGCCGTCGCCCGACCGGAGGTGACCGGCCTCGACCGGCTGGCCGACCTGAGCCGGAACGACGACCCGCCACCCGTCATCTTCGCCCCGAACCACCACAGCCACGTCGACACCGGCCTGATGATCCGGTCGATCCCGATGTGTTGGCGTCGCGAGCTCGTCGTCGCGGCCGCCGCTGATTACTTCTTCGACGCGCGCTGGAAGGCCACCCTGTCGGCGCTGGCGCTCAACGCGATCCCGATCGACCGCGAGGTGACCGGCCGCAAGTCGTCCGACATGTTCCGCGACCTGCTGGCGGACGGACACAGCCTGCTCATCTACCCCGAGGGGGGCCGCTCGCCTGACGGCTGGGGGCAGGAGTTCAAGGGCGGCGCCGCCTACCTGTCGTCGCGCACCGGTGTGCCGGTCGTGCCGGTGTTCATCGACGGGACCGGCGCGATCTTCGGCAAGGGCATGAAGCGCCCGAAGCCGGGCCGCACCAAGGTCGTGTTCGGCTCCCCGCTGTGGCCCGCCGACGACGAGAACACCCGCCGCTACAACGCCCGCATCGAGGCGGCCGTGACCCGGCTCGGCGACGAGGCGCTCACCGACTACTGGACGGCCACGCGCCGGGCGGCGGCCGGCACGAGCCCGAAGCTCACCGGGCCGGACTACAACGGGTGGCGCCGTCAGTGGCAGTTGGGCGAGCACCGCAAGCTCGGGGCGGCCGGCATGCGCCGCCGCCAGAAGCGCCGCTGGCCCGACCTCGGCTGACGCATCCCCCACGCGAGCCCACCACCCCGGTTGTGGGAGCCGACGTGACCGCGTCGGTCACTCTGCGGTCACCAAACTCCCGAGACGACGTTTTCGGGAGCCGAAGCGACCGCGCCGGGCAGTTCGCGGTGACCACACCACTCCGGGGACGGCCGCGCGGGCCGTCGCCGCTCAGCAGTCGCCGTTGCTCGGGATGTTGAGCGTGCTGCCGAGGAGGAACGTGTTGTAGACCGGGTTGTTGAGGTTCGCGTTCGACAGCTCGTCGACGGTGATGTCGTACTGATTCGCCACCCGCGTCGGGTTGTCACCCTCGACGATCGTGTGGACACACCCGACGCCCTCTTCCTCCTCGGGGTCTTCGACCTCGTCGATCGAGTCGGCCTCGTCGGTGGTCGAGCCGTCGGCCTCCTGGCCGGGCACGAGCGCGTTCGGCGGGATCAGGATGTCCTCGCCCGGCAGCAGCAGGTGAGGCGGATCGATGCAGTCGGTCCAGCCGTTGTAGTTGCAGATCACCTCGGGTTCGATGTCGAACAGGCCGGCGATCCGGAAGAGGTTGTCGTTCGCCTGGATCGTGTAGGTCTGCTCGGTGGGCGACACGGTGCCCGCGTCGGCCCCGCCCTCGGGCAGCGGGATCGTGGTCGTCGTCGTGGTCGTGGCGGGCTCGATCGTCACATAGCTCGTGCCCTGCTCGAACAGCAGCGTGGCGCGCGACCCGGTCGCGCTGCCGCTGTCACCACAGCCGGTGAGCAGCACGATCGGGCTGCACAGCAGCGCGCCGATCAGCGTGGCCCTGGCACCGGTCGTCATGCCTGCCAGCGTAGGACCTCGGCGGCCGGATGTGGTGGCATGTCGCCGGACGTCACCGACGGCGTCACATGAGCGGACGCGACGTCGGCTCGATCGGCGCCGGCAGCTTGGTCTCGCCCATCAGGTAGCGATCGACACCCGCGGCTGCGGCGCGTCCCTCGGCGATCGCCCACACGATCAGGCTCTGGCCCCGGCCCATGTCGCCGGCCACGAAGACCCCGGGCACGTTCGACATGAAGTCGTCGTTGCGTGCGATGTTCGAGCGCTCGTCGCGCGCGACGCCGAGCTCGTCGAGCCAGGAGCCCTGTTCCGGACCGGTGAAGCCCATCGCCAGGAAGACGAAGTCGGCCGGGAGCTCGCGGTCGCTGCCCTCGACCTTCTGGAACCTGCCGTCGACCATCTCGACCTCGTGGATCGCGAGCGCGCGGACGTTGCCGTCTCCGTCGTCGAGGAAGCGTTCGGTGTTGACCGAGTAGATGCGCTCACCACCCTCGGCGTGGGCCGAGGTGACCTTGTAGGTGAAGGCGAACTGCGGCCACGGGTTCGACGATGCCCGCTCGTCGGGCGGTCGCGGCATGATCTCGAGCTGGGTGACCGAGGCGGCGCCCTGGCGGTGTGCCGTCCCCAGGCAGTCGGCGCCGGTGTCGCCGCCGCCGATGATCACGACGTGCTTGCCGTTGACGTCGATCGGCGACGCCTCCATGTCGCCGAGCTGGACGCGGTTGGCGAACGGCAGGTACTCCATCGCCTGGTGGATGTTCGCGAAGTCGCGACCCGGCACGGGCAGATCACGCCATTGGGTCGCGCCGCAGGCGAGCACGATCGCGTCGTAGGACGCCTGCAGCACGCCGATGTCGACGTTGTCACCGACGACCGCGTTGGTACGGAACTCGGTGCCCTCGGCCTCCATCTGCTCGAGACGACGGTCGATGTGGCGCTTCTCCATCTTGAACTCGGGGATGCCGTAGCGCAGGAGACCACCGATCCGGTCGGCCCGCTCGAGCACCACGACGTCGTGGCCGGCGCGCGTGAGCTGCTGGGCGGCCGCGAGCCCGGCCGGGCCCGAACCGATGACGGCGACGCGCTTGCCGGTCTTCACCGACGGGACCTGCGGCAGCACCCAACCCTGGTCGAAGGCGTAGTCGATGATCTCGACCTCGACCTGCTTGATGGCGACCGGCGGCTGGTTGATGCCGAGCACGCACGCCGACTCGCACGGCGCCGGGCACAGACGGCCGGTGAACTCGGGGAAGTTTTTGGTGGCATGCAGGCGATCGATCGCGTCACGCCAGTGGTCGCGGGAGACGAGATGGTTCC
>JAUHYJ010000329.1 GCA_030425785.1 Acidimicrobiia bacterium
CCGCTTCGCGCCGGATCGTCGCGAAGCTCTCCCGATAGATCCTGTCCGGATCGCGGATATAATCCGTCGCCGGCGCCACCCTAGCGGTTCCTGTTCATCGATTTCGGCCCGAGCGGGTGATCCGCGTGGGGATAGGCAGGATGGTGGTGATCGTGGTAATGACCGCCATCGTGATGATGCCGAGCGGGAGCAGGAAGCCGACGACCGCCACCGAGTACGGATCGGCGAGCGGGTGATCGGACGCGTCGAGGCCCAACCACGTGAGGTAGGCGGCGTAGTACACGAGGAACAGCACACCCTCCCATCGCCGCAACGAATGGTCGTAGGCGAAGATCGGCAGGCACGCGAGCGCGACGGCGATCATCACCGGGATGTCGAGCGCGAGCGCGGAGTCGGGGATCGGGAGCGCGTCGGGCGAGACCACCGCCGTCAAGCCGAGCACCGCCAGGATGTTGAACATGTTCGACCCCACCGCGTTGCCGACGGCGAGGTCACGCTGGCCGCGCGCTGCGGCAACCACCGACGTCGCGACCTCGGGCAGCGACGTGCCGACCGCGACGACCGTGAGGCCGATCACGAGCTCGCTCACACCGAGCGCCTCGGCGATGTCGGTGGCGGCCTCGACGAGGGCCGTCGACCCGAGCACGAGCATCACGAGGCCGCTGACGAGGTACCCCAGATCGCGCCACGGTGAGCTGTCGCCCAGTTGGTCGGGAGCGAACTCGTCGTAGTCGTCGTCGTCGATCAGCTCCGGGTTGCGACGTGAGGCGATCACGGTCCAGGTGATGTACGAGATCAGGATCGCCACGAAGATGGCGCCCTCGACGCGGCTGAGCTCGTTGTTGAGGCCGAAGACGTACACGAGCACGGACAAGGCGAGCATGATCGGGACGTCGATGCGGACGATCCGTTGTGCGACGACGAGGCCGCCGCCGATCGCGGCCGAGATGCCGAGCACCAACAGGACGTTCGCGATGTTCGAGCCGACCACGTTGCCGACGGCGAGGTCGGCCTCGCCGCGGTATGCCGCGCCGAGGCTGACCGCCAGCTCGGGCGCGCTCGTGCCGAAGGCGACCACGGTGAGGCCGATGACGATCGGCGACAGCCCGGTGCGGGCCGCGAGTCGGGCCGCGCCCTTGACCAGTGCTTCGGCACCGAACACGAGCGCGCCGAGGCCGACGACGAAGAAGACGGGGGTGAGCGCGTTCATGGGTCGCTCAAGTCTGGCGCCGCGGTGGCTCGGCGAAAACGTGGTCCGCCGCGGTCCGCGTCCTCGGTCGCTGTCACGCCCGCTCGCGCCGCAGTCGGCGCAGCCAACTCTCCGAATAGCGCAGGCGTCGCTGCAGCTGCTCGACGGTCGCGGTCGACACCTTGGTGACCCCGGCGAGCCGGTTCATCTCGGCCTGGACGCGTGGGTGCGTCCAGCCGGTGATGTCGACGAGTCGCTTCGCGACGTCCTGGTTCCTGACGCGGAGCTCGTCCTTCTGCTCGGCGACGCTGAGGGTGCCCCACGGCCGCAGCCCGGCCTCGGTCGGCACATCGGCGAGGTCGAGTGCGAGCGCGGGGTCGTCGTCGAAGTCCGGCGTGGGGGGATCGGGTTCCATGTCGAAGGGTTGGAGATCGAAGTGCTCGACGCCCGACTCGGTGATCGCGTGCAGCTTGACGCCGGTCGCGGTCGACGACACGACCGAGAAGAGCGACAGCTGCTCGGCCGCCTGATCGGCCTCGTGCACCAGACGGTCGAGCTCCGCACTCGCCTCGTCGTCGCGTTGCGACGGCGGCCGCAGGACGTGGCGACGCGCCTCGGCGATCTGGAAGGCGTGGTGTCGCAATCGCGGATCGTCGGGCACGTACACATAGGCCTTCTGGCTGGCCCGACCGGCCTGGAATCGCACGAACCGGCCGACCGCCTGGCGGAAGAACAGCTCGGTCGACGTGGTCGTGGCGTAGACCCCGACCCGCAGGCGTGGGATGTCGACGCCCTCGGACACCATCCGGACCGAGACGAGCCACGGTCGGTCGTTGCCGGCGAACTCCGCGATCTTGCGCGACGCGCTCGGGTCGTCGCTCACCACGACCTCGGCCGGGGTGTTGAACCGGTTGCGCAACATGCGGGCGATGCCCTGCGCGTGGTCCTGGTCGATCGCGATGACGAGTCCCCCCGCATCGGGCTGTTCCGACCGGATCGAACGGAGGCGATCGTGGGCCTGCCCCAGGACGGTCGTGATCCAGTCGCCGTCGAGGCTCAGCGCCGTCCGCAGCCGCGCCGAGACCTGGTCGCGGGCCAGCTCGTCGGCGAAGCTCGCACGGAGCACGTCGCCCGACGGTGTGCTCCACTCCATCTGGCCGTCGACGCGCGGGAAGTAGACCGGTCGCACGACCCCGCCGTCGCGCAGCGCGTCGGCATAGCCGTAGGTGAAGTCGGCGTGCGCCTGGTCGACGCTGCCGCCTTCCTCCGCGGTGGCGTCGTAGCGCACGAACGGGATCCGCGCGGCGTCGCTGCGGAACGGGGTGCCGGACAGCGAGAGGCGCCGGCCGGCGTGCGCGAACGCGGTGCCGATGCTGTCGCCCCACGCCCGTTCGTGACCGGCGTGGTGCACCTCGTCGAGGATCACCATGCCGTCGAGCGCGAGCCCTTGCAGCTTGCTCGCCGCCTCGCCCGTCGCGACCTGCTGGTAGGTCGTGACGAGTCCGTGCACGTCGCGGGCGAGCCCGTAGCCCGGCGCCCACTCGGGGTCGAGCTGCAGCCCCAGCCGGTGGGCGGCGAGGGCCCACTGCATCTTCAGGTGGCTCGTCGGTGCGACGACGACGAGGCGGCGCGCGGAACCGTCCCGCGCCCACGCCGCGAGCTGCCACCGGGCACAGGCGAGCGCGAACGTCGTCTTGCCCGCGCCGGGGGTCGCCACGGCGAGGAAGTCGGGAGCATCGCCGGCCCGGAACAGGTCGAAGGCGGCGCGCTGCCAGGGGCGGAGGGTGATGGTGTGCACGGGGGATGGGTCCGGCGTCGGTCCGGGCCGCCGAGTCTGGCCGCCCCGTGTCCGGTCCCCAACCTGGCCGGCGACACGACCGCGAGGTGTCGGCCCGCCATCGTCCTCGGCATGCCTCGTGCTGCTCCGCGCTGGTGCTCGTGGTCGAGCAGCGCGGAACGTGGTCGGCGGATCCCGTCGATCACCGTGCGCGCCCGCCCGCACAAGCGTTGCTCAAGATGATGCGGCACACGCTGGTCGGGACCGTCCGAGTCGGGTAGACCGGACCCCACTGCGATAACTGGCGTATCAGAGCGGGTTCGACCACGGCCCGCCGCCGCACTTCGCACCTCCCATGCACACGGCGGACACGACACGGTGGGCCCGACGCCCGGTCTTCGGCACGATCGTGCGCGTGCTCGCCTACGCCGGGCCGATCGCCCTGTCGCTCGGGGTCGCGTGGGTGCTGACGGCGATGGCGCCAACCCCGGAGTCGACGATGGCGGCCGTGTTCCGCTGGCTGTCGATCGCCGTGTTCTCGTCGGTCGTGCTGGTGCTCGCGGAACGGATCGCGCGACGGCTCATCCCGATCGCCGCCCTGCTCGAGCTCGCCCTGATCTTCCCCGACCACGCACCGTCGCGGTTCCGGGTCGCGATGCGCAGCGGGTCGACGCGCCAGCTCGAACGGCGGCTGGAGGAGACCCGCCACCGCAGCGTCGACGAGACCCCGGCCGAGGCCGCCCAACGCATCGTCGAGCTCGTCGCCGGTCTGCGCTCGCACGACCGTGTGACGCGAGGTCACGCCGAGCGGGTGCGCGCCTACACCCAGATGATCGCCGACGAGATGGGTCTGCCCGACGCCGAGCGCGAGCGGTTGCGCTGGGCCGGGTTGCTCCACGACGTCGGCAAGCTCTACGTGCCGGCATCGATCCTGAACAAGCCGGGCTCGTTGACGGATGCCGAGTACGACATCGTCAAGGAGCACCCGGAGTACGGCCGCCGCATCGTCGCACCGCTCGTCGAGTGGCTCGGTGAGTCGGCGCGGGCGGTGTGGGAGCACCACGAGCGCTGGGACGGCACCGGGTACCCCCGGGGTCTCGCCGGTACCGAGATCAGCCTGGCCGCACGGATCGTCGCCGTCGCCGACGTGTACGACGTCTTGACCTCGGCCCGGTCGTATCAGCCGGCCCGGTCGCCTGACGAGGCGCGCGCCGAGATCGCCCGGTGCGCCGGCTCGCAGTTCGACCCGGACGTCGTACGAGCGTTCCTCGGGTTGTCGCTCAGCCGGGTGCGCGCCACCGCCGGGCCGCTGTCGTTGCTCGCCCAGCTCACGCTGTTCCCGTCGGCTGCGTTGTCGTCGGCCCAGGCGGCGAGCACCGCCGTCGTGCTGACCGGTGCGGTCGCGGCGTCGGCGGCCGGCGCCACCCCACCGAACGTGCAGGATGGCCTCGCCGCGTTCACCTCGACCGGTCTGGCGCAGATCGAGTCGTACGCACCGTGGCACGACGACGCGACCAACGCCGACGACATCCAGATCGCGGCGGGCCCGGTCGTCGTCGACCAGACGGCGGTGGACGACGCCCGATCGGCAGGGGAACCGGTCGACGTGCCGGTCGACGTGCCGGTCGACGGTCGGGCCGATGTGCCGGCCGAGCCGCTGGTCGCATCCGCCTCGCCCGGCGCGCTGACGGAGGATCTCCCACCCGATGCCGCCGTGACCGAGTACGACCGAGCGATCGACCTGACGGATCCGCCGCAGCTCGCAGCGGCGAGCGAATCGGAGCACGGCACCGTGCTCGCGACCGGCACGCCCGGCGCCGAGGCGACCGTGACGAGCCGCGATCGAACGACCGGCCACGACCGAGCCGACGACGGCGGGAACTCGGGCAACGGGAACGGCAACTCGGGCAACGGGAACTCCGGCAACTCGGGCAACGGGAACTCCGGCAACTCGGGCAACGGGAACCAGGGGAACGGCAACGCAGGCAACGGGAACGGCAACTCGGGCAACGGGAACGGGAACGCGGGCAACGGGAACGGCGCCGGGAA
>JAUHYJ010000001.1 GCA_030425785.1 Acidimicrobiia bacterium
TCATGGGTTTTACGCCTCATCGCGCCGGAAATTTGAAAAGGGCGAACGCCCGCGCACCGAGAAATTCTGGCGGATCATGAATGAAGCGCCTTTTCTCGCCATGATCGTCATTGTCATCATGGTGATAGTAAAGCCGTTCTAGGGGGTTTCGTGAGAACAGCCGGTCCTGCTTTTCTGTCGGATAATCGGAAACAGGCTTTGTTGAATCCCGATCAGAAGCTACCGGTGGGGCGAGCAAAAAAGGTTGCCGCCATGAAACTAGTGTTTGTCACAACAACGATCCTTTTCTCCGCCCTTGGCGTTGCGAAGGCGGAAAGCAATCCGCTTATTCCTGATGTGATCGAGTGGGGCGCCAGCGCCGCCGAGATCTCGGCGAGCACCGGCGGCCGACTCGCCGGCCCGCTCGCGAAGGGCATGCTCGACGAGGTCTTCCGCATCGACCCGCCGGAGCAGCCGTGATGCCTGCCACCAGGGGCGTCGCGACGGGGGTCGGGCGCGACGGGGAGTGGCGCAGGACCGTCGATATCCTCGTGCAACGGCCGATCACGGCCGAGGCAACTCCATGAGCAACAGCGGCAATGCCACGGTCATCAGCGACCGCTACGAGATCCACAAGCGTGTCGGGCGCGGCGGCATGGCCGACGTCTTCCTCGCGAAGGACCTTTTGCTCGACCGCCAGGTCGCGATCAAGATTCTCTTCCCCGAGTTCGCCGTCGACCCCAACTTCGTCGAGCGGTTCCGGCGCGAAGCACAGGCCGCCGCGAACCTCAGCCACCCCAACATCGTCAACGTCTACGACTGGGGCAAGTACGAGGGCACCTACTTCATCGCGATGGAGTACGTGCAGGGCCGCACCCTCGCCGAGATCCTGAAGACGAACAAGCAGCTCACCCCGAAGCAGTCGGCCGAGATCGCCTCCGAGGTCGCCGCGGCGCTCGGGTTCGCGCACGAGGCCGGGCTCGCCCACCGCGACATCAAGCCGGCGAACATCCTGATCGGCTCGAACGGCCAGGTGAAGGTCGCCGACTTCGGCATCGCCCGGGCGATGAACTCGGGTACCGAGTCGAACCTCACCCAGGCCGGTTCGGTGATGGGGACCGCCAGCTACTTCAGCCCCGAGCAGGCGCAGGGCGCCCAGCCCGACCCCCGCAGCGACCTGTACTCGCTCGGCATCGTGATGTACGAGATGGTGGCCGGCAAGCCGCCGTTCACGGGCGAGAACCCCGTCGCGATCGCGTACAAGCAGGTTCACGACAAGCCGACGCCGCTCAACCAGCTCGTCGACGACATGCCGCGTCCGTTCGAGGCGATCGTCGCCAAGCTCCTCGCGAAGGACCCGAAGCTGCGCTACCCGAGCGCGCCGGCGCTGCGCGACGACCTGCGACGCTTCCGCAACGGCGAGCAGGTGCAGGCACTCGTCGCTGCCGCCGCCCGCCCGGGTGCCGCCGCGGCCGGCGCCGCCGCGGTCGCGGCCGCCGGTGCCCGCCCGGTCGACACCACCCCACCCGTCGCCGAACCGGGTGCGACCACGCCGATGCCGTCGCACCCGCAGGTGCACGGCGCCCCCACCACGGCCCTGCCGGGTCGCACGCCCGCCGACGTGTCGGTCCTGCCACCGGGCGCCTCGTCCGAGGCCCGCTACTACCAGGACAGCAACAGCCGCACCGGCTGGTACGCCTTGGCGGCGTTCATCGCCCTCGTGGCGCTCGTCGCCGGCGGCGTGCTGCTGTACCAGGGCCTCACCCGCGAGAGCGAGCCGGTGTCGACGGCCCGCGTGCTCGACAACTACACCGACCCGCCACAGCCGCTCGACGCCGTCACCCAGTCGCTCACGACGCTCGGCCTGCAGTACCGCGTCTTCGCCGAGGAGAACCCGCTGGTGCCCGAGGAGTTCGTGCACCGCACCGTGCCCGAGGCCGGCACCGTCGTCCCCGAAGGCCAGCTGGTCGAGATCTACTACCGACCGAGCGCAGCGCTGGTCGCGATCCCGAACGTCGCCGGCCGAACGTTCGAGGAGGCGGCGACGATCCTCGGTGAGCAGGGCTTCGAGATCCGCGAGATCTCCGAGCTGAGCGATCTGGCCGAGGGCCTGGTCATCCGCACCGAGCCGGGCGCCGAGAGCCGCGTGCCGCAGGACACGATCGTCACGGTCGTGGTCTCCGGCGGCCCCGACCAGACCCCGATCCCGCCGATCGTGATCGGCGACCCGGTCGACGAGGCGCGCGCCCTGCTCGAGTCCGACCAGTACGGACTGCTCGTCAGTGTCGTCGAGCAGGTCGACGAGGTCATCCCCGCCGGCATCGTCATCAGCACGAACCCGGCGCCGAACACCCTCGTCGACCGCGGCAGCGAGATCACCCTGATCGTCAGCTCCGGCCCCGGCCAGGTGCGGGTGCCGCCGCTCGTCGGCCTGACCGAGGGCGCGGCCCGCAACACCCTGAACGATGTCGGCCTCGAGATCGAGGTGTCGTACGTCGAGCTCGCCGCCGGCGACCCCAACGACGGCACCGTCCTCGAGCAGAGCATCCCGTCGAACCAGGACGTCGACAAGGGCACGACGGTCTCGGTCATCATCGGCCAGGTGCTGGTCGCGGAGACGACCACCACGACGACCACGACCACGACGACCACGACGACGATCCCCGAGACGACGACCACGACCTCGACCACCACGACGTCGACGTCGAGCAGCACGACGAGCAGCACGACGACCACGGTGCCCTGATCGTCCCGCTCCTCGAGCGGCGACGGTCAGGCAGCCCGGGCCAGGAAGTTCCGGAGCAGGTCGTGCCCGCAGCCGGTCAGGATGCTCTCGGGGTGGAACTGCACGCCCTCGACGTCGTGCTCACGGTGCCGGACGCCCATGACGATCCCGTCAGCCGACCGGGCGGTGACCTCGAGGCAGTCGGGCACCGAGTCGGGCGCGAGGACGAGGGAGTGGTAGCGCGTCGCCGTCAGCGGCGTCGGGAGCCCGGCGAAGACCCCGGCACCCGAGTGCTCGATCGGCGACGTCTTGCCGTGCATCAGCTCGGGCGCGCGCACGACGTCGGCGCCGTACACGTGACCGATCGCCTGGTGACCGAGGCACACCCCGAGCACGGGCGTCTCACGTTCGGCGAACGCAGCGACGGCGTCGCAGATGATGCCCGACGTCTCCGGACGACCGGGCCCCGGCGAGAGCAGCACGGCGTCGGGTTCGAGCGCGACGGCCTCGTCGACGGTGATCCGGTCGTTGCGGTGGACCACCGGATCGGCCCCGAGCTCTCCCAGGTACTGCACCAGGTTGTACACGAACGAGTCGTACGAATCGATCACGAGGACGCGCGTCACGCCACCACGCTAACGCCGCCCCCGGCGAGGCTCCCCATGGGTTGCCCGACCGCCGGCCCGCGGCGGGTCGAGCGGCTTCGGCCACTAGGATGGTGAGCCGTGGCACCTCCGAAGAGAAAGTCCGGTGGCGGACGAACGACGCCGAAGGGCACCCGGCCCGGCGAGCAACGCTTCGCCAACCCCGAAGAGAACGAGCGCGGCGTGCACTCGTCGACGCGGTACACCCCGCCGGTCACGTCAGAGATGCGGGCGCCCAAGCCCTGGATCCCGGTCCTCATGCTGGCGCTGCTCGGCATCGGCATGGTGATCATCATCGTCCGCAACCTCGGCCTGGTCGAGGGCAACTGGCCGCTCTTCATCGGCCTCGCCTGCTTCCTGGGTGGCCTGTACACGGCCACCAAGTGGCGCTGACGCCGAACCCGCCGCTCGACTGCTCCCGCCGAGCTCCCGCCGCTCGGACGCGGTGACCATAACGCCGAAATGCGTTCGTCTGCGCGCGGAGCGTGGGCCACGTTGTCCACATCCCGGGAAATGACACCGCTGTCGTTCCCCCCAGGGTTATCCACAGGTCGGTGGACAACCTGCGACGGCTCACTCGATGACGGGCGCGACGATCGTCATGTCCTCGAGGCAGTGCCGCGGCGGCGTCGGATCGTCGTCGGGGGCCATCGTCATCTTCAATTCCACGCCACAGACATCACATCGAAACCGAACGTTCACCTTTCTGAGTTCTCCCGGCTCAGGAGGGGGTGCAGGCGGAGCTGAAAGCGCTTGCAGCATGGTCATGCCGATCCGCCACACGACGACCATCAGGACGAGGCCGAACGCGAACCAGATCACACTGCCCACAGACACGGCGATCACCACGTCGATCAACCTACCGGGTTATCCCCAGGGCCTGTGGGCAGCCGACATCGGCCCTGGTGGGAGCGCTGTCACGCCGACGGGCGACCCGCGACGAGGACCGGATCGGACGTCGCGGGACGTGGGAGACCGGCCGCGGACGCCGGTCACGTGACGCGCTCGAGCAGGGTCGCGTTCGCCATCCCGCCGCCCTCGCACATCACCTGCAGCCCGTAGCGTCCACCCGTCCGCTGCAGCTCGTGGACGAGCGTCGTCATCAGGCGAGCCCCCGACGCGCCGAGCGGGTGCCCGAGCGCGATCGCGCCGCCGTTCACGTTGACGCGCTCGAGATCGGCGCCCGTGTCACGCTGCCACGCGAGCACGACCGAGGCGAACGCCTCGTTGATCTCGACGAGATCGATGTCGTCGAGCGTCATGCCCGCCCGCGCCAGCAACTTCTCGGTGGCCGGCGTGGGCGCCGTGAGCATGAGGCGCGGGTCGGCGCCGGCGACGGCGAACTCGACGAAGCGCGCCAGCGGTCGCAGCCCCAGCTGCTCGGCTCGCTCCGCGCTCATGATGAGCATCGCCGACGCGCCGTCGGTGATCTGCGACGAGTTGCCGGCGGTGACGCGCCCCCCGTCGTCCTCGGACACGAAGACCGGCTTCAGCCGCGCCAGCGTCTCGATGTCGGTCGGGCGCGGCCCCTCGTCGCCGGTGACGCGACGACCGCCGACGCCGTCGACGGTGATGAGCTCGCGAGCGAAGCGGCCTTCGTCGCGGGCGAGCATCGCCCGGCGCTGGGACTCGACGGCGAACTCGTCCATCTCGTCGCGGTCGATGCCCCACGCGTCGGCGATCAACTCGGCCGAGATGCCCTGGGGCACGAGGCCGCCCTGCGCGGCGTAGCGCGCACCGAGCCGGGGACCGAACGGGTACCCGTACTTGCCGTCGGCCATCGACGACCCCATCGGCACTCGTGTCATGACCTCGACCCCGCCCGCGACCACGACGTCGTAGGCGCCCGCGATCACGCCCTGCGCGGCGAAGTGGGCGGCCTGCTGGCCCGAGCCGCACTGCCGGTCGATCGTCGTGCCCGGCACCGACTCGGGCCAGCCGGCGGCGAGCACGGCGTTGCGGCCGACGTTGGCCGCCTGCTCACCGACCTGCATCACGCAGCCGAACACGACGTCGTCGACGATCGACGGGTCGAGATCGTTGCGCTGCTGCAGCGCCTCGAGCGTCGTCGCCGCCAGGTCGACCGGGTGCCATTCGCGCAGCGCACCATTGCGCTTGCCGAGCGGTGTGCGCACCGCGTCGACGATCACGGCGGTCGTCATGTCGAGAGTCTGCTCGCGGGCGGGTTCCCGTCTCCAACCGGGCGGACCCTCGTGCCGACGACCACGTGGGCGCCATGGACCCAGGGGTGTCCGGCACGCGAGACTCTGCGGCATGACATCGCGCTCGACCATCGCCGAACTCGACGCCAAGGTGGCGGGACAGACGACCCCGCAGCTGTTCCTGCGCCAGTTGGCCGACCAACCCGAGTTCCCGCTCCTGCACTCGATGCAGGAGGGCGGCGGGTGGAACACCTGGACCGTCGCCGACGTCGGCGACCTGGCGGCACAGACCGCGGCCGGGCTGCGGGCCGACTCCGTGCAGCCGGGCGAACGAGTGCTGCTGATGATGCGCAACCGGCCCGACTTCCACTGGCTCGATCTCGGCGCCCAGTTCGTGCGGGCGACGCCGGTGTCGATCTACAACTCGTCGTCGCCCGAGGAGATCGCCTACCTGTCGGGCCACGCCGAGGCGCGCATCGCGATCCTCGAGGACGACGGGTTCCTCCAGCGCATGCTGAAGGTGCGCGGCGAGCTCCCGAACCTCGAGAAGATCTACGTCATCGAGCCACCCGAGGGCGAATTGCCCGACGGCGTGCACCCCGTCAGCGAGCTGATGAGCCACGGCTCGGCCGACCTCGACGAACTCGCCGCGGCGACGCAGCCCGACGATCTCGCCACCCTGATCTACACCTCCGGCACGACCGGTCCGCCGAAGGGCGTCATGATCAGCCAGTACAACGTCGTGTACACCGCCGAGTCGCTGTTCGAATCGATCGAGAACCCGGATGCGAAGGGGTGGCGGGTCGTGTCGTACCTGCCGATGGCCCACATCGCCGAGCGGATGACGAGCCACTACCGCACCCTGATCGACGGCCTCGAGGTCTTCTGCTGCCCCGACCCCAACCTGCTGATGCCGTACCTCAAGGAGGTCCATCCGCAGATGGTGTTCGGCGTGCCGCGCGTGTTCGAGAAGCTGTACGCCGGCGTCAACGCGGCCCTCGCCGCCGACCCCGAGAAGAAGCAGCAGTTCGACGACGGCGTCGCCGCCGCGATCGAGATCAAGCGGGCCGAGTTCGCCGGCACCGCCACCCAGGAACAGCTCGACACGTGGGCGTTCCTCGACGCCGTCGCCTTCAGCCAGGTCCGCGGCCTGGTCGGGCTCGACGAGTGCGAGCTCGCGATCACCGGCGCGGCACCGCTCCCGGCCGAGATCCTCGAGTGGTTCAACGCGATCGGCATCAACCTGGCCGAGATCTACGGCCTGTCCGAGACGACCGGTCCGATGACGTTCTCACCCGTCCGCAACAAGCCGGGCTGGGTCGGCCAGGCGATCCCCGGGTGCGAGGTCGCCCTCGCCCCCGACGGCGAGATCATCTGCCGAGGCGGCAACGTGTTCCAGGGCTACCTCAACATGCCCGACAAGACCGACGAGGTGCTCGCCGACGGCTGGTTCCACTCCGGCGACATCGGCGAGGTCGACGACGAGGGCTACGTCCGCATCGTCGACCGCAAGAAGGAGCTCATCATCACCGCGGGCGGCAAGAACATCAGCCCCGCCAACCTCGAGGCCGCCCTCAAGATGATCCCGATCGTCGGTCAGGCGTGCGCGATCGGTGATCAGCGCAAGTTCGTGTCGGCGCTGCTCGTACTCGACCCCGAGGTCGCGCCGGTGTGGGCCGCCGCGAACGGCAAGGAAGGTCTGTCGCTCGCGGAGCTCGCCACGGACCCGGACGTGATCGCGGCCGTGCAGGCCGGCGTCGACGAGGCGAACGAGAAGTTCGCGCAGGTCGAACAGATCAAGCGGTTCGTCCTGATCGGCGAGGAGTGGCTGGCCGACTCCGACGTGCTGACGCCGACGAGCAAGCTGAAGCGCCGCGGCATCCACGCCCGCTACGAGATCGCCATCGCGTCGATGTACGACTGACGTACGGCCGGCGTCGGCCGATGTCGGCGGGCGTCGGTGTCGTGCACGAGGGAGGGATGTGATGACGGCGACACCGTGGCGGCCGGTCGGGCCACCGGATGCGACCGACCGATGGGTCGGGCACGACGCGAGCGAACGGTTCCCGGTGTACACCCGTGGCAACGCGGGTGAGGTCTACCCCGAGGTCTTCACACCGCTCAGCTTCTCGGTCGCCGCCGAGGCCGCCGAACGTGCGATGCGCAACGCCATCGTGCACAGCGGCCTGATCCGGCCGGAGGAACTCGACGGCATCCCGCTCACGACCGCGGTCGGCAGCGGTGTGTTCGGTGGCTACGCGTACCTCAACCTCAGCATCCAGCGCCTCGCGTCGGCACGCATGCCCGGCGGCAAGGCGTCCGACGCCGACGTCAACTACCTGGGCACCGGCGACGACCCGCCCCCGTACGAACCCGACGGCACCGAACGCAACCTGCGAGCCGGGTTCGCCGGCCTCCGACACCTCTGGCGCACGCTGAGCACCACCGAGCTGGCGGAGTTGATCGATGATCAGCGACGGGTCGACGAGTTCCTCGCGACGCTCCCCGACCCCGACACCGCGACGGACCGCGAGCTCCGCGAGAGCGTGCGCGCGCTCATGCCACTGTTCGCGGACCTGTTCGAACGACACCTGATCGTGACCCTGACCGCCGGCACGGCGGTCGCGGTCGTGAGCGGGATCTGCGAGCGGAACCTCGGCGACCCGCTGCTCGCCACCCGCCTGCTCGGCGGTCTCGGCGACGTCGACTCTGCGGCGCCGTCCGATGCACTGTGGGCGCTCAGCCGGATGGTCGCAGCGTCGCCCGAGTTGACCGAGGTGTTCGACGCCGGGGTCGACGGACTCGCCGCGCGACTGCGCGCGGCCGGCGACGCCGAGCCCGCACCGGGCGACCCGGGCAGGTTCGTCGGCGAGTTCGACGTCTTCATCGACCGGTTCGGCGCACGCGGCCCCAACGAGTGGGACACCGCGTTCGACACCTGGGAGACCGACCCCGGTCTCGCACTCACGCTGATCGACCGGCTGCGTGCCGCCGACGACGGTCACGACCCGGTCGCGCAGCGACATCGTCTCGAGGCCGAGGCCCAGGCGCTCGAGCGCGAGAGCCTGGCCCGCGTCCGGGGACCGGTCCGGTTCCTCCTGCGGCGGGCGATCCGCTCGGCCCGCCTCCACAGCCGCGGTCGGGAGCGCACGAAGACGACCGTCATCCGCGCGATCCATGGCGCTCGGCTCCGTGCGATGGAGCTCGACCGTCGACTCGTCGCCCGCTCGGGCGGCCGGCGCGGCGACCTGTGGTTCCTGCTCGACGAGGAGGTCGACGCCTACCTCGACGACCCGGCCGCGTTCGGCCCGATCATCGCCGAGCGCCGCGACCAGCACGACCGCCTGGCCGAACGCATCCCGCCGTTCTTCTTCGACGCCCGTCAACCGCCTCTCGACGAGTGGGAACGTCGAGACCGGCAGCTCGACGTGCTGCCGGTCGGTTCGACGATCACCGGGCTCCCCGGGTGCCCCGGCGTCGCACGCGGTCGGGCTCGCGTCGTCACCCACCCCGGCGACCCCGGCGCGCTCGCACCGGGCGACGTCCTCGTCGCACCGCTCACCGACCCGGCGTGGACACCGCTGTTCCTGGCCGCGGACGCCGTGGTCGTCGACGTCGGGGCGATCATGAGCCATGCGATCATCGTGAGCCGCGAGCTCGGCATCCCCTGCGTCGTGTCGGCGACCGACGCGTCGCGGCGCATCCCGGACGGTTCGCTGATCGAGGTCGACGGCAACGCCGGCACGGTCACGGTGGTCGCCGGCCCCGAGTGACGGGGCGCCACCGGCGAGCCCGACCGCGTCAGCGCGGCGCGAGCGCCCTGATGATCAGGTCGAGGAAGACGTCGATCTCGGCCTCGGTCAGGTCGCCCGTCTCGATCAACCGCTTGGCGACGAAAGGGCCCTGCACGAAGTACATCGCCGTCTCGAGGTCGATCTCGGGATCGACCTCGCCGCGAGCGATACCGCGCTGGATCGCGAGCCGCAGCGGCTGGTGCCGCATCTCCTGGGTCGCCTCGTAGACCTTCTTGAACTCCGGGTCGCGCACCGCCCGCGCGAGCAGATCCGCGAAGAGCTGCCGGAAGGCGTCGTGCTGGACCACCCGCCGGAACGCCCTGACGATCTCGCTCAGATCGTCCCGGAGCGAGCCGTGGTCGGGCGCGGCGACGTGCTCGATCATCGAGTCGATCGCCGTCATGGCGAGCTCGTCGGCGTCGGCGAAGTGGCGGTAGATCGTGGTCTTCGCGACACCGGAGCGGCGAGCGACCTCGTCGACGGTGCAGGAATCGATGCCGATGGTGACGATCAACTCCTGCGCCGTGGCCAGCATCTTGGCGCGCGCTTCCTCGCTGAGTGGTCGAGCCATGGTGCTACGGAACCGTAGCGGAATCGATCGGGATCGACAATGTGCTGCGTCAGGCAGGTAGTGTGACGTGAGTCATGTTCCGCTACCAAACGGTTGCGTAACTCCGTTCGGTCGTGTACAAACGTCGGGACAACACCCCACCCCCTGGAGTTCTCATGTATCGCTCACTCGCACGCTGGTGCCACCAGCACGCCTGGACCGTCGTCGGGCTGTGGATCGCCGCGATGATCGCCGCCGGTGCGATCGCCGGCGGGCTCGGCCCGTCGTACGACAGCAGCTTCTCGTCACCGGCGTCGGAGAGCACCGCCGGCTTCGAGACCGTCGCCGAGTACTTCCCCGGCGCGACCAGCCAGTTCGTCGGCCAGATCGTGTTCGAGGCCGAGCAGGGCGTCGACGACCCCGAGGTCCAGGCCGCGATGTCGGAGATGTTCGACGAGGCCGCCGCGTTCGACGGCGTCACCGTCATCAGCCCCTACTCCCCGGAGGGCGCCCGCCAGATCGCGCCCGGCGGCACGATCGCGTACGCCCAGCTCAATCTCAGCGAGGAGATCGATCAGACCGAGGGCATGGAGATCGGCGTGGAACTGCGCGAGGCCGCGCCCGAGGTCGACGGGCTGCGGGTCGAGATCGGCGGCAACATGCTGGCCGAGTTCGAGCCGCCCGAGACCGAGTTGATCGGATTGGCGTTCGCGGTCGTCGTGCTGATCCTCGCGTTCGGATCGGTCATGGCGATGGGCCTCCCGATCGGTGTCGCGCTCGCCGGCGTCGTCGTCGGCAGCGCCGGCCTCGTCACCCTGCTCACCAAGGCGTTCACGATCCCCGACTTCGCGCCGCTGATCGGCATCATGATCGGCCTCGGCGCGGGCATCGACTACGCGCTCTTCATCGTCACCCGCTACCGCGAGCTGACCCGTGCCGGGGTCGAGCCGAAGCGGTCGATCGAGCTGGCGATGGACACCGCTGGCCGTGCCGTCGTGTTCGCGGGCGTCACCGTCGTCGTGTCGCTGCTCGGCATGCTGCTGATCGGGCTGCCGTTCGTCGCCGGCATGGGCATCTCGGCATCGGCCACCGTGTTCGTCACACTGATCGCTTCGATCACGTTGCTCCCGGCGCTGCTGTCGCTCGCCCACGACAAGGTCGAGGTCACCCGCTGGCGCGGTCTCGTCGCCGCCGGCTTCCTGGCACTGGGACTGCTCGGCGCCGGCCTCGGCGCGCCGGTCCTGCTCGGTGTCGGTGCCCTCGGCGCCGTTCTGGTGCTGCTGCTCGGATCGCGGGTGCCGAGGACGCAGATCGGCCCCCTCGTCAAGCCGCTGGCCCGCGAGGTGCCACCGCGCCGCCACAAGCCGCTGCGCGACACGCTCGCGTTCAAGTGGAGCCGCACCGTCCAGCATCACCCGTGGGCCGGGCTCGCCGTCGGCACCGTCATCCTCGTCGCGTTGAGCCTGCCGATCCTCGACATGCGGCTCGGGTTCTCCGACGAGGGCAACTACCCGGAGGAGACCACGACCCGGCAGGCGTACGACCTCGTCGCCGAGGGCTTCGGCGACGGCTACAACGGCCCGTTCATCCTCGCCGTCGAGACCGACAGCCCCGACGACGCCGCCGTGGTGCAGCAGCTGGCCGACATGGCCGCGAACACCGAGGGTGTCAGCTCGGTCAGCCCGCCGTTCCCGAACGACGTCGAGAACCCCGAGGCAGCCGACGCGTTCCTCATCACGATCATCCCCGACGGGGCCCCGCAGGACGAGGCGACCGAGGACACCGTGCTGCGGCTCCGCGACGAGATCCCCGCCATCGTCGAGGGCACCGGCGTCGAGGCGAACCTGACCGGTTCCGTCCCGGCGTTCGTCGACTTCTCCGACTACCTGAGCGGCCGCAACCTGATCTTCTTCGGTGCCGTACTCGCGGTGTCGTTCCTGCTGCTGATGATGGTGTTCCGCTCGGTGCTCGTGCCGATCAAGGCCGTCATCATGAACGTGCTGTCGATCTCGGCGGCGTTCGGCGCCGTCGTGCTCATCTTCCAGCGCGGCTGGGGCAGCAGCATTTTCGGCGTCGAGAGCGCACCGATCGAGCCGTTCATCCCGATGATGCTGTTCGCGATCGTCTTCGGCCTCTCGATGGACTACGAGGTCTTCCTGCTCAGCCGGGTCAAGGAGGAGTACGACCGCACCGGTGACCCCCGCACCTCGGTGGCCGACGGCCTCGCCGCCACGGCACGGGTGATCACCGCCGCCGCCGCGATCATGGTCGTGGTCTTCGGTGCGTTCCTGCTCGAGGACGACCGCATCATCAAGCTGTTCGGTACCGGTCTGGCCCTCGCCGTCCTCCTCGATGCGACCCTCGTACGCATGTTGCTGGTGCCGGCGACGATGGAGTTGCTGGGCAACAAGAACTGGTGGCTGCCACGCTGGCTCGACCGGATCCTGCCGACCCTCAACGTCGAGGGTGCGGCGCTCGACGAGCTGGTCGCCCACGAGCACATCACGGTGCCCGACGACGCGAGCGAGCTCGCCGAGTCGGCGCCGACCTGACGCGACGCCCTGACGCGACGATCCGACGGGACGACCCGGCGGCGTCAGCCGTCGTCGGGTTCGACCGTCGGGTCGAGGCGCTGCGACAGCTCGGCGACGACGTCGATCTCGTCGTCGGCGAGCATGTTCGCGAAGCGCGCCTGGACCGCACGCCGGTAGCTGACGTTCATCTCGCGCCACAGCGTGCGACCGCGCGGCGTGAGCTCGATCTCGACCGCCCGCCCGTCGTCGGCATCGATGCCACGGTGGCGGGCGATCCAACCTTCCTCCTCCAGCCGGTCGAGGCGCCGGCTGACGCTCGACCGCGGCAGGCGCATCGTCGCTGCGACGTCCTGGGGTCGGGCCCGACCACCGAGCTCACGCAGTGCTGCGAGCACCTCGAACGACACGATGGGCACCGCCCACTCGCGCCGGAGGTCGTCGTCGATCTGCCGCCGGATCTCCGACACCACCGACTGCAGCTCGTTCCATGTCCGCAACCGGTGACGATCGAGGCGCGGCACGATCAGGCGGTGGCGCGCAGCGCGGCCGCGAAGGCGCCGACCGCCTCGTCGATCTCGTCGGCCGTCACCACCAGCGGCGGCATCCATCGGATGATGTCGCCGTGGGTGCCGGCGTTCATGAGGATCAGTCGGCCCTCGCGGAGACAGTGCGCGAGCACGTGGGGCACGCGCTCGCGGTCTTCGAACGTCGACGCGACCATCAGGCCGGGACCACGCACCTGACGCAGGCCGGGGTGGTGCTCCTTCAGTTCGGACAGGCCGTCGCGCAGCTGCGTGCCGCGTGACCGGACGTTGTCCATGAAGCCGGGCTCGCTCATGACCTCGATCGTCGCGATCGCTGCCGCACAACCGATCGGATTGCCGCCGTAGGTGCCGCCGTGGCTCCCGGTCGGCCACAGGTCGTCGAGCTCGCGCCGGGTGCCGAGCGCGCTGAGCGGGAAGCCCGATGCGATGCCCTTGGCCATGCAGATGATGTCGGGCTCGATGTCGAACCGGTCGAGGGCGAACCACTCGCCGGTCCGGCCGAAGCCCGATTGCACCTCGTCGGCGATGAACAGGATGCCGTGCTCGCGGCACCGCTCGACGATGCCCTCGACGAACGCGCGGGGCGCGGGCACGTAGCCCCCCTCGCCGAGCACCGGCTCGAGAATCACGCAGGCGGTGTCGGACGGTGCGCTGCGGGTCGCGAGCAAGCCGTCGAAGGCCTTGAGCGACGCGGCGATCGTGGCTTCCTGGTCGGACGCCAGCGGATCGGGGAACTGGGCGATGTGCACACCGCCGGGGAGCGGTTCGTGACCGGCCCGGTAGATCGTCTTCGACGTGGTCATCGCCATCGCCATGTGGGTGCGGCCGTGGAACGAGCCCTGGAACACGATCGTGTTCGGGCGGCCCGTCGCCTGCTTGGCGAGCTTGACGGCCGCCTCGGTGATCTCGGCGCCGGAGTTGGCGAAGAAGAACGTGTCGATCGACGGCGGCGTGATGTCGTCGAGCTTGCTCGCGAGCGTCTCGAGCAGATCGTGGGTGTAGACGTTCGCCTGGGCGTGGATGAACCGCTCGGCCTGGGCCGCGATCGCAGCCGTCACCTTCGGGTGGCAGTGGCCGGTCGAGTTGACCGCGATGCCGGCGGCGAAGTCGAGGTAATCGTGGCCCGAGACGGTGGTGACGCGACAGCCTCGACCGGTCGCGACCTCGAGGTCGGTGACCTTGAACCACACGTTCGACAAGTGGGACATGACGCGAGCCTACGCTGCCAACTCGTCGGCAACGGCGAGCGCGTCGTCCCAGCCGATCCGCTGCTCGAGGTGACTCCGGAACGGCATGACCAGTCGCGGCATGTTCACGCCCAACACCCCGCGAAGCCGGCCGCGGCTGCCGTATAGCGCGGCGAACCGGCGGTCGGCGACGGAGCCTGCGACCACGCGCACCTCGTCGTCGCCCGCCGCACGTCCGAGGAACTGGATGCGTCGGTCGTACTGCTCGCTCCAGAAGAAGGGCACGGCATCGTACGGCGTCGTCGTTCCGCCCGACGCGAGCGCGAGCAGGTTGGCCGCTGCGCGCTCGCCCTGTTCGGCCGCATTCGTCCAGTGCTCGACACGCATGTACTCGTCGAACACGCGATGGTGCCAGTTCGCGACGTCGCCCGCCACGAACACACCCGGCGCCCCCGCATGGAGATCGGGTCCGGCGACGACGCCGTTGTCGAGCTCGAGGCCGCTGTCGGTGAGCCAATCGACGGACGGCACCACGCCGATCCCGACGACGACGACGTCGGCGTCGACGCGGCGGCCCTCCGCGACGACGACGGCGTCGGGCTCGAACCCCTCGACCGACACGTCACACCGCACCTCGACCCCGTGATCACCATGGACCGCCGCCACCGCGGCACCCATCTCGGCGCCGAGGCCGCGGATCAGCGGCGCCGGCGCGCCCTCGAGCACGACGACCTCGTTGTCGAGCTGCCGGGCGGTGGCGGCGACCTCGAGCCCGATGAACCCGGCGCCGACGACCACGACCCGACGGCCACCGACGGCGAGCTCGTCGCGCAACGCGAGCGAGTGGTCGAGCGTGCGGAGCACGTGGCTGTTCGCGTGCTGTTCCTGTCCGGGGATCCGCCGCGGGGTTGCACCGGTGGCGATGATCAGGCCGTCGTACGCGAGCGTCGTGGTGTCGGCGAGCGTCACGCGCTTGGCAGCCGTGTCGAGCCCGGTCGCGGCGACGCCGGTGCGCCACGTGACATCGAGCTCGGTGAACGCCTCGGGCTTGCGGAGCATGGCCCGGTCGTGCTCCCAGTCGCCGCTCAGCACCCGCTTCGACAGCGGCGGACGGTCGTAGGGCAGATGTGGTTCGTCGCCGACGATCGTCACGTCGCCGTCGAAGCCGGCGCTGCGCAGCGTCTCGGCAGCTCGTAGGCCGGCGAGGGACGCGCCGACGACGACCACGTGCTCGAGAGGCTGGTGCATGGGTTCGATTCGTAGCACGCCCGCTCCGTACGGTGTGACTCGTGAGCGAGCTGCCGAGCGTCGAGGCGATCAACGAGATGGTGCTGACGTCGTTCCCCGGCACCGGCAATCGATGCATCGAGATCGGCGAGGGCTACGCCACCGCGGCGTACGACGTCGTCGACGACGACATCCGGCCCGGCGGCTTCATCTCCGGTCCGACCCAGTTCGGCATCGCCGACTGCGCCCTCTGGTTCGCCAGCTTCGCCGCGCTCGGCCGGATCGAGCCGATGGCCCTGACGTCCGAGCTGTCGATCCGGTTCCTGCGCCCCGCGCAGGGATCACGGTTGATCTGCCGGGCCGACATCGAGGCCGTGAGCCGCCGCAGCGTCGTCGGCACCTGCCACGTCTGGGTCGACGGCGCACCCGACAAGATCACGTCGACGGCGCAGGGCACGTACGCCGTACCCTTGCCCCGATGAACGGTCCGTCGAGCGACACCCGGCCCCGCTTCCATCTCGCGTTCCCGGTCGACGACCTCGTCGCCGCACGCCGGTTCTACGGCGACGTGCTCGGATGCCCGGAGGGTCGCAGCGCCGACCACTGGGTCGACTTCGACCTGTTCGGCCACCAGATCGTCGCCCACCTCGTCGAGCAGCGCTCGAACCGTTCGACCAACCCGGTCGACGGGGACGACGTGCCGGTGCCCCACTTCGGGCTGCTGCTCACACCGACCGACTGGCGCGCCCTCGCCGACCGGCTCGAGGACGCCGAGGTCGAGTTCGTGATCGAACCGCACACCCGCTTCGCCGGCGAGCCGGGCGAGCAGTCGACGATGTTCGTGCTCGACCCGTCCGGCAACGCGCTCGAGTTCAAGGCGTTCGCCGACGACTCGATGATCTTCGCCCGCTGAGCCCGTCAGCTGGGCGGATCGAGCGGCGAGCGGAAGTCCCAGCCCTCCTGGCTCGGGCCGCTCGCCTCGAGGTGCCGGAGGCGACGCACCGCGTCGGCCAGGTCGGGCGTCTGACCCGCCGGGAGCCACCACAGCACGTTGATGAGCCCCGGCGGAGGCTGGAACCATTCGCGCCGTCGACGCAGGTAGGCCACGTGCCCCGACTTGTGCATGAAGTGCTTGAGCGCGTCGAGGTCGGTCCACACCGACAGGTTCGGCGCCCAGAGCGGATCGTCGAGACCCGGCACCTCGACATAGCTCGACGACGCGCCGTCGTCGCCGGTGAGTCGCCACACGAAGCCGGGCGACGACTCGGCGATCGCGTTGATCGGGTCGAGGGCCGACCGGAACTCGGCCATCTCGTCGCTGTCGAGGGGCGCACGGAACAGTCCGAGGTTCAGCTGGGCGAGGTGCCAGGTGTTCACGCCGAGGACGGTACCGGCGAGCCCGGCTCGACCGGACCTCTATCATCGCCCGGGTGAGTGACTACATCGTCGGGCTCGACAACGGCGGCACCGCCAACAAGTTCACGGTGATGCACCGCGACGGCGCGTTCCTGATCGACGAGCTGATCGAGCTGCCGAGTCGCGTCACCGAGGGACCCGGGCCTGCGCTCGCCGCGCTCGACGAGGCGTTCGACGCTGCGCTCACGACGGCAGGCATCACGCGCGATCAGGTGTGGGCGGTCGGGTTCGACAGTCCCGGCCCCGCTTCCGCCGACGGCGTGCTGTCGTCGAAGGGCGCCACCAATTTCGCCCACCGCGACTGGTGGGGGTTCGACTACCGCACCGCGCTCGAGCGGCTGCTCGGCTTGCCGGTGGTGTACAGCAACGACACCAACGCCGCGGCGCTGTACGCGCACCACCGTCACTTCGGTGCGATCTCGTCCGATCGATCGTCGGCCGCCGCCATCGTCGGCACCGGCCTCGGCGGCGGCATCATCCACGACGGCCGGATGGTCAAGGGCGCCGCCGGCATGGCGGGCGAGCTCGGGCACGTCCACATCCCGACCGTCGGCCTGCTCGCCGACGACCAACCGATTCCGCACTGCAACTGCGGGTTCGACGGCGACGCCGAGAGCTTCGCCTCGCTCACCGGCATCCGGAACAATCTCTTGCCGTACTGGCTCACCCGCTACCCCGGTCACGAGCTGCACGGCGTCGACGTCGCCGAGGGCGCCAAGCGGGTCCGGTCGCTCGCGGAGGCCGGCGACGAACTCTCGTTGAAGATCTTCGAGCAGCAGGCGATGGCGATCGGACGCCTGTTCACCGTCGTGTCGAACGTGTTCGACCCCGACGTGTACTTCATCGGTGGCGGGGTGCTCGAGGCCGCACCGCACTTCCGCGACTGGTTCCTCGCCGCGGTCCGCGACCACACGCAGCTACGCGACGAGCAGCGCGCCGTCGCACAGATCCTCGAGGTCACCGACCTCGACATGGCGGGCTGCCGCGGCGCGGCCGTTGCCGCGCTCAGCGCGCTCGGCCACTGAACCGGCGCGTCAGTGCAGCGCCGACGACGCGATCGGGTTCATCCGCGTGATCTGCATCTTCTCGCGCACCAGCAGGGCCCGGACGCGCGGCGCGATGTCGTCCAGCCACTCGGGTGACTCGTAGAACGCGGCGTAGCGCTCTTCGCGGTGCTGCTCGGAGTCGAACCGGCGCAGCCAGACGAAGTGGTCGGGGTCGTCCTCGACCGTGAACGCTCCGACGACGGCGATGCCGTGCCGGATCTGGAGCGGGATGATCTCCTGCTCCATCATCTCGACCAGCGCGTCACGCTGCCCGGGCTGCGACCAGTACTGCCGGAGTTCGAAGAGCATGACGAGACCGTAGGCCGGTGCGCCGGCGTCAGACCGAGCGGAAGGTGATGCTGAGGCGGGGGCCGGTGGTGACGCGGACCTTGGGGACGGTGTGCTCCCACGTGTGCTGGCAGGCGCCGCCCATCACGAACAGGTCGCCGTTGCCGAGACTCCAGCTGAGGGAGTGCCCACCGCCGCGGGGCCGCAGCCGGAACGGACGGGGTGCTCCGACCGACACGATCGCGATGACCGGGTTGGTGACGACGTGGCGGTGGCGGTCACCGTGCCAGGCGACCGAGTCGTCGCCGTCGCGGTAGAGGTTGAAGCCGATCGAGTCGAACGGCTCGTCGTAGCGCTCGGCCAGCACCCGGCGCATGTCGCGGAGCAGCGGCAACGGCTCGGGATCGCCCTGCTCGGCCCGCCACCACGCGGTGAGGCGCGGTTCGTCGAGCACCTGGTCGTACATGCGGATGCCCGTGCGCTGCCTGAGCGGCAGGGTGGCGACGAGCTCGTCGAACACGTCGTCGGCACCGTCGAGCCAGCCGGGGACCAGCTCGACCCACGTCGTGTGGTCGAGGTCGAGGCGGGCCGCGTCGGCGAAGCTCGAGTCGAACTCGGGTGCGAGCGTCCCGAACAGCGAACCTTGATAGAACACGTGTTCGATCTTCGCGGTTCGGCGATCCGCCGTCAAGTCGCGCCCGTCCCGCCACACTGGACCACATGGAGCGCATCACGGACCCGGCCGATCCGCGGCTGGCCGACTACCGGGAACTGCGGGACGCGGCTGCACGACGCCGGATCGAGGGTGACGAGTTCTTCATCGCCGAGGGTCCGACGTCGATCGAGCGTCTGCTCGCGTCGGGGCACCGCGTCCGCAGTGTGCTCGTCTCGGAGCAGAAGTACGCACGGTTGGCGGCGCTGCTCGATCCGCTCGACGCTCCGGTCTACGTCGTCGACCGGACATTGCTCGCCGACATCGTCGGGTTCGACCTGCACCGCGGCGCCATCGCCGCCGCATATCGCCTGCCGTCACGGTCGCTCGACGAACTCCTCCGATCGGCGCGACGCATCGCCGTGCTCGAGGGGTTGAACGACCCGGAGAACCTCGGCGCGATCGCCCGCAGCGCACGCGCCCTCGGCGTCGACGCCCTCGTCGTCGACCCGACGTGCATCGACCCGTACACACGCCGCACGGTGCGCGTCAGCATGGGCGAGATCCTGTTCCTCCCGTGGTGCCGCGTGCCCGCACCCGACTGGCCGACCGCTGTGTTCGAGGCCCTGCGTGACCACGGCGTCGAGACCTGGGCGATGACCCCGTCCGACGACGCCGACGACATCTGGGTGCTCGACGTCCCCGAACGGCTCGCGGTCGTGCTCGGCGCCGAGGGCCCGGGGCTCGACCGGCGGACGCTGCTCGCGGCCGACCGCCGGGTGGTCCTGCCGATCGACGCCGACGTCGACTCGCTCAACGTGGGCGCCGCCGCGGCGGCGACGTTCGCGATCACGAATCGGCCGGCCGGCCGTGGGACACTCGCGACATGACCGAGCACCCGATCTCCCGGTTCGACGTCCCCGACCTCGACGACCTGCCCGACGACATCCGCGAGACGATCCTCGCGGTACAGGAGAAGTCCGGCTTCGTGCCGAACGTGTTCCTGGCGTTCGCACGTCGACCCGCCGAGTTCCGAGCCTTCTTCGCGTTCCACGACGCGCTGATGGACTCGAACGAGGGCCTCTCGAAAGCCGAGCGCGAGCTGATCGTCGTCGCCACCTCCGCGACCAACAGCTGCCTGTACTGCGTCGTCGCGCATGGGGCGATCCTGCGGATCCGGGCCAAGAACCCGCTGCTCGCCGACCAGGTCGCGATCAACCCGGTCAAGGCCGACCTCAGCGAACGGGAACGACACATCGTCGACTTCGCCCTGATGGTGGCGCACGACTCGGCGGGCATCACCGACGACGACCTCGACGACATGCGCATGCGCGGCTTCACCGACGACGAGATCTGGGACATCGGCGCGATCACGTCGCTGTTCGCACTCTCGAACCGGTACGCCAACTTCGTCGGCATCCGGCCGAACGACGAGTTCTTCGGCATGGCGCGCTGACCCGGTCCGCGGCGCTGCCCGACCGCGAACCGGATCCGGCCGCGCGTCGTAGAGGGGGTATGCAGCGCATGAACCGTCCCGCCCGAACCGCCTCGGCTGTGGCAGCCGCCGCCATCCTCACCCTCGCCGCCTGTGGGGGCGACGACGACGAACCGGCCGAGGAGCCGGCTGCCGAGCCCGCCGCCGAGCCCGCCGCCGAACGGGCCGAGGAGCCGGCGGCCGAGGTCCCGGTGTCGCCGTCCGCGCTCACCCTCGCCGACCAGGACGGCGACGGGACCAGCGTCACCGTCGGCGCCGTCGACCTCCCGGCGGACGGCTTCATCGCCGTCCACGGCGACGGCGGCGGATCGCCTGGCCCGGTCATCGGGGTCAGCGAGCTCCTCCCCGCCGGCACGTCGAGCGACGTCACCATCACCCTCGACACCCCGCTGACCGACACGGGCACCGTGTTCCCGATGGTGCACATCGACACCAACGCCAACGGCGTGTACGAGTTCGGCACGGTCGAGGGCGCCGACGGCCCTGGCACGACCGCGGACGGCGACGTCGCCGTCGGCCCGGTGGTGATCACCCTGGCAGGCGGAGACCAGGGCGCCGGAGACGAGGGCGCCGGCGATGCGGCCGCCGAGCCGACGATCGTGATCTCGAACTTCGCGTTCAGCGGCGTCACCGAGGTGGCCGTCGGCACGACCGTGACCGTCGTCAACGAGGACGGCTCGCCGCACACGTGGTCGGCGCTCGACGGCACGTTCGACTCCGGCGGTCTCGGCCAGGGCGAGACGTTCGAGTTCACCTTCACCGAACCCGGCACGTACGACTACATCTGCAACATCCACCCGAGCATGACCGGCCAGATCGTGGTCACCCCCTGACCCCGACAACCCCGTTCATGTCGCGCTCAGCGGGGAAATGCCCGCTGAGCGCGACATGAACGGGAGTTCGTAAGGTGCGCGGGATGGAATTCGATCTGATGACGGGGCCCGGCACCTGGGCCGACCATGCCGAGCTGGCGCGTGGGCTCGAGTCGGCCGGCTTCTCGGGGATGCTGTACACCGAGACGTCCGAGGTGCCGTGGATGAAGATCGCCGCCGCCTCGATGGCCGCGCCGTCGTTGCAGTTCAGCACCGGCGTCGCCGTCGCGTTCCCGCGCAGCCCGATGGTGTCGGCTGCGGTCGCCTGGGAGCTCGCGCAGAACACCGGCGGGCGCTTCCGCCTCGGTCTCGGCAGCCAGGTGAAGGGCCACGTCGTGCGTCGGTACTCGGCCGAGTTCTCGCAGCCGGCGATGCGGATGCGCGACTACGTCGCCGCCGTCAAGGCGTGCCTGCGGGCGTTCCGGGGCGAGGAGCGGCTCGCCCACGAGGGCGAGTTCTACCAACTCAGCTACCTGCCGCCGGCGTGGGCGCCGGCCCGCCACGAGCACGGGCACGTGCCGGTCGACATCAGCGCCGTCGGCCCGATGATGACCCGCGTCGCCGGAGAGGTGGCCGACGGCGTCCACGTGCACCCTCTCCACTCGATGCACTACATCGAGACCCGCCTCCGCCCGTCGCTCGCCGACGGTGCCCGCCACGCCGAGCGCGACGTCGACGAGATCGATCTCATCGTCCCGGTCTTCGCCGCGCCGGGCGACACGCCGGAGGCGCGCGAGCCGCTCGTGCAGCGCGCCCGGACCCAGATCGCCTTCTACGGCTCGACGCCGAACTACGCCTTCCAGTTCGACGACCTCGGCTTCATCGGGACGACCGAGGTGCTCAACCAGCTCATGCGCGCCGGCGACATCGAGGCGATGGCTGCCACGATCACCGACGAGATGCTCGAGCACTATGCGATCGTGTGCCGATGGGACGAGCTCGCCGATCGTCTGATCGATCGATATCGGGGGACGGCGGCGCGCGTCGTGATGTACCTCGCGGAGGATTCGATCCGCCGCGATCCGGGCACCATCGGCGCATGGGGCGAGGTGGCGAGAGCAGTGCGATCCGCCGCCTGAACCGTGGCGGCGGAATAGCCCGCGGGCGCGGCCGGTTGTATCACTGTTCTGCGCTCCGACGCAGGGCAGGAGGCCACTGTTCATGACGATCCGCCGGCCGAACGGCGCCACGCTGTTCGCCGAACTCTCACTCGTCGCCGCGGCGACGGGGTTGGTCGGCACCTTCGCGTACGCGTACTCGGACGGTCCGGCCGACGAATCGGCGGCGGCCGCCGAGACCGGCAGCGACGACGCCCCGATCGACCTCGACGACGGCGCCGTCGCCGACCCCGACGCCGACCCGGTGAGCGTGGTCGGCGATGCGGCGGCGGCGATGGCGGGGGTCACCAGTGTCGAGTTCCGGCTCGATCGCAGCGGTGCGCCGATCTACATCGACCAGTTCGAGTCGCTGGCGCTCGACGAGCTGATCGGCCAGTTCACCGTGCCGACCCGCGCCCAGGCCCAGCTCACCGTGACCGTCGACGGCAATCTGACGACCGAGATCGGAGCGGTCGCGATCGACGACGAGATCTGGATCTCGAACCCGGTCACCGGTGACTTCGAGACGCTCCCGGACGGGTTCGACATCGACCCCTCCCGCTTCTTCGATCCCGAGGACGGCTGGCAGCCGCTGCTCGCGAACCTGGGCGACGTCGAGCTGATCGGCATCGACGACCGCGGCGGCGAGCGCTACCACGTGCGCGGCACCGCGCCGGCCGCCGAGGTCGAGAACATCACCGTGGGGCTCGTTCGCGACCAGGACGTGCCGGTCGATCTCTGGATCCACCCCGGCACGTTCCTCGTGACCCGCGCCGAGTTCGACACCACGATCGACGGCGCCACCTCGGCATGGGCACTCGACCTCGATCGCTACGGCGAGTCGTTCACGATCCGCCCGCCTGCCAACATCCGCACGGAGACCGGGGCATGAGCGACGTGATCGACACAGAACCGACCGGTGCCGCCGGCACCGACGGCCCGACGGGCTCGCGCCGGCCGTCGCCGGCGGCCATCCTCGCGGTCGTCGGGTTCAGCGTCTTCGTCGCCGCCGACGACCTCACCGTGGTGTCGACGATGCTGCGTCCGATCATCGGCGATCTCGGGCTCGTCCTGCCGGACGGACTCGACGACGCGGCCTGGATCGTCAACGCCTACCTCATCGCGTTCGTGGCGGTCATGCCGATCGCCGGTCGCATCAGCGACGTGCTCGGGCGACGGCGAACCTTCGTCGGCGCCTACCTGCTGTTCCTGGTCGGCACGATCCTGATCCCCGCCTCCGTGCAGTTCGACGAGCCGTTCGGCTGGTTCCTGTTCGGCCGCATCCTCACCGCGATCGGCGGCGGCGCGATGGTGCCGGTCGCACTCGCCGTCGTCGGTGACGTGTACGCGCCGGGCAAGCGCGCCCGTGCGCTCGGCACCCTCGGCGCGATCGAGACGATGGGCTGGGTGTGGGGGCCGCTGTACGGCGCCATGCTCGTGCGGTTCCTGTCGTGGGAGTGGCAGTTCTGGTTGAACATCCCGCTCGCACTCGGCGGGCTCGCCGCGTCGTGGTGGGCGCTGGCCGGCCACGACCGGCCCGCCGATCGGCAGCGCGTCGACTGGGTGGGCGCGTCACTGCTGACGATCGCGCTCGTGTCGCTGAACCTGGCGCTGCTCGGCGGTGCCGAGATCCAGAGCGTCAACGGGCTCGACGAGCTGACCGGCGGCTCGGGCCCCGACCGGTGGTGGCTCTACCCGCTCGCCACGCTGGCGGCCGGGCTGTTCGTGGTGCAGCAGTCGTACTCGTCGTATCCGCTGTTCGACCCGCGCATCTTCCGCGGCCGCAACCTGCTGATCGCACTCGGCGTCAACTTCGTCGTCGGGGCGGGTCTCGTCATCGCCATGGTCGACGTGCCGCTGTTCATCAACTCCGTCGAGCTCGACCTCGAACGCGCCGCCGTCTACTCGGGATGGATCCTCTCGTCGCTCACCGCGGCGATGGCGATCGCGTCCTACCTCGGCGGACGCTTGACCGAGCGGTGGTGGTACCAGCCGCCGGTGCTGCTCGGCGTCGCCATGTCGACCGCCGCCTACGCCTGGATGGGGGCGACCTGGACCGCCGACACGAGCTATCCGATCTTCGCCGTGCAGCTCGCCCTCCTCGGCGGTGGCTTCGGCCTGACGGTCGCGCCGACCACCAGCGCCGTCGTCGACCACGCCCCCGCCGACCAGCGCGGCGCCGCGGCGTCGGTCGTGATGGTGGTGCGCCTGCTCGGCCTGAGCGTCGGGCTGTCGGCGCTCACCGCGTGGGGCCTCGCCCGGTTCAACGAGCTGCGCGCCACCATCGACCTGCCGCCGATCACCGACCCGGACTTCGAGTCCGCCGTGATCGAGGCCCAGGAACGCCTGACCGCCCAGGCGATCGCCGAGACGTTCACCGCCGCCGCCGTCGTGATCGGCGCCGGCCTGCTCGCCACGCTGCTGATGCGACGCGATCGGCACGACCCCATCTCCCCGTCGGCCGAAGGAGCCACCGATGACTGACGATCAGATCAACACCGACACACCCGACACCGACACCCCCGACACCCCCGACGTGAACGCCGCACGCGGCGATGGTGCAGCGAGCGCCCCCGTGGACGCCGGTACCGGGACGAGCCTGGAGGAGGTGCCGGCCGCGGCATCGGCCAACACGGACGCCATCGCGGAGCTGACGCGGCGCACCAACGTGATGATCGGTCTCCTGGCCGTGCTCCTCGTCGGCGCGTTCGTCGTCATCGGCCTGCTGTTCGGCCGCGTCGCCGCCGCCGAGCGCGATGCCGACGCGGCCCGCACCGAGCTCGCGGCGATCGCCGGGGGCGCCGAGAGCGCATCCGCGGCCGAGCTGACCGAGCTCCGCGACGACATCGAGCGCGTCGAGGCCGGCGCCGCGCTCTACGCGTCGCAGATCGACGGGTTCCGCGAACAGCTCACCGAGCTCGCACCCGAGATCGAGGCCGGCGTCGACGAGGCGATCGCCGGCCTGCGCGACTTCGGCGAGTCGACCATCTCGTTCGACGTGAACATCGACGAGGTCATCCCGATCGACACCGAGGTCGTGATCCAGCGCGTCGTCGAGGTGCCGATCCAGACCGAGATCCCGATCAACCAGGACATCGACACCACGATCACCGTCGACACGCCGCTCGGCGGGATCCCGCTCGACATCACGGTGCCGGTCGACGTGGTCGTCCCGATCGACCTCGTCGTCGACATCCCGATCGACGAGACGGTGCCGATCCAGGACGAGTTCCCGGTCCAGCTCGACGTGCCGATCGCGATCGACGTCAGCCAGACCGAGCTCAAGAACCTCACCGACTCACTCGCCACGGGCCTCGAGAGCCTCCAGGACGTGCTCACCGGCCTCGGCAGCTGAACGGCCGTCGCCGGTCAGTCGTCGTGCTCGCCGAGGGCGGGGACGTGGCCGCCGAGATCGTCGTGGCCGCTGATGTTGAACGGCGCCTTCAGAACGTGAGCCGTGCCGGTCTCCGTGGTGACGGGGACGTGTCGCCCACGGGCGGCGAGCTGCTCGTGGTCCCAGACCCGCATCGGATCGCGCACGTCGGCGACCGTGATGCGCGCGGCGTGCAGGCGGTCGCGGGCCTCGTCGGCCGACATGCCGGCGAGCACGGCGCGCACGACCGCCTCGAGCTCGTCGACGTGGGCGATCCGGTCCGCGTTCGTCGCGAATCGGGCATCGGTGCCGAGGTCGGCGTCGCCGAGCACGCCCGTGGCCATCGAGTGCCACTCGCGATCGGACTGGACCGCGATCAGCACCCGTGACCCGTCGGCGAGCTCGAACGTGCCGTACGGCGCGATCATCGGGTGGCGCCGCGGCGAGCGCGCGGGCGCTGCGCCGGTGGCCACCGTCGTGAGCACCTGGGGCGACGTCCACTCGGCGAGGCACTCGAGCATCGACAACGAGATGGCCGCGCCCTCGCCGGTGCGCTCGCGTCGGAACAGCGCCGCGGTGATCGAGCTGAGCGCGTACATCGCCGCCGAGATGTCGGCGATCGAGATGCCGACCTTCGACGGCTCGTCGGGCGAGCCGGTCAGCATCACCGCACCGGCCTCGGCCTGGATGGCCAGGTCGTAGGCCTTGTCGTCGGTGCGCGGCCCGTCGAGGCCGTACCCGGAGATGTCGCACGCGACGAGCGCAGGGTGCTGCCCGACGAGCTGGCGAGCCAGCAGACCGGCACGCTCGGCGGCGCCCGCGGACAGGTTCTGGACGAACACGTCGGCGCCGGCGATCAGAGCATCGAGACGGTCGCGATCACCTGCTGACTTGAGGTCGAGCACGATGCTGCGCTTGCCGCGATTGGCCCAGACGAAGTACGTCGACTGGCCGGCGGTGTTGGCGTCGTAGTGACGGGCGAAGTCGCCGCCGTCGGGGTGCTCGATCTTCAGGACAGTGGCACCGAGGTCGGCGAGGTGACGGGTCGCGAGCGGCGCCGCGATCGCCTGTTCGACCGCCACCACCACGATCCCGTCCAGCGGCGCACTCATCCAGGCATCATCCCGCACCCCGTGGCCGTCGACCAACGCAGCGGCATCGCCGACGACGCACGTGCTTCGCCCGTCTCAATAGGACTTGGGGAGGCCGAGGCACTTCTCGGCGACGAAGGCCAGGATCAGATTGTTGTTGATCGGTGCCACCTGGTAGAGCCGGGTCTCGCGCAGCTTGCGCTCGATGTCGTACTCGGCCGCGAATCCGTACCCGCCATGGGTGTCGAGCGCGGCGTTCCCGGCCGCCCAGGACGCGTCACTCGCCAGCAGCTTCGCCATGTTCGCCTCCGCGCCGCACGACACGCCGGCGTCGAACAGTGTCGCCGCCTTCCAGCGCATCAGGTTCGCAGCCTCGAGTTGGGCGTGCGCCCGGGCCAGTGGGAACTGGACCCCCTGGTTGGCGCCGATCGGCCGGCCGAAGACCTCGCGTTCGTTGGCGTACTGCGCGGCCCGCTCCAGGAAGAACCGGCCGTCGCCGATGCACTCGGCCGCGATGAGGATCCGCTCGGCGTTCATCCCATCGAGGATCTGTCGGAAGCCGTTGCCCTCGGCCCCGATCAGCGCGGACGTCGGGATCTCGACGTCGTCGAAGAAGACCTGCGTCGTGTTGTGGTTCATCCATGTGTCGATGGGGTCGATCCGCAGGCCGGGGACCAGCTCGCCGTCGGCACCGCGCATCTCGACGACGAACACCGACAGGCCGTCGAGCCGGTGCTCGACCTCGTCGCGCGGCGTCGTGCGGGCGAGCAGGATCATGAGGTCGGAGTAGAGCGCGCGTGAAGTCCAGATCTTCTGGCCGTTCACGCGGTAGACGTCGCCGTCGCGTACGGCCCGGGTCGAGATCGCCGTCGTCTCCGAGCCCGCGCCCGGTTCGGTGACGCCGAACGCCTGGAGGCGCAGGCGGCCGTCGGCGACCTGGGGCAGGTAGTGCCGCTTCTGTTCGTCCGAGCCGTGCCGCAGGAGGGTCCCCATCACGTACATCTGGGCGTGGCACGCCGACGGGTTGCCGCCGCTCGCGGCGATCTCTTCGAGGATCACGGACGCGCCCGCGAGGCTGAGCCCGCCGCCGCCGTATTCCTCGGGGATGAGCGCCGCGAGCCAACCGTGGCGCGTGAGGTCGGCGACGAACTCCTCGGGGTAGCGATCGGGTTCGAGGCCGCGCCAGTACTCGTTGCCGTACTTGTCGCAGAGACGTCGCACCTCGGTGCGGATGACGCCGAAGTCGGACGGCTCGTCGAAGTCCATCCGCCCAGTCGACCACGTGCGGGTGTCAGCGACCGAACCGACCGTCGCCCCCTGCGTGCCGATGCACGACGTCGGCGACGGCCGTCGCGAAGCCGTAGCGGAAGCCCTGGGCGAGCTCGACCCCGGCCCGGCGGACGATCGCCACGTCGGCGTCAGTCTCGACGCCCTCGACGATCGATCGCTTGCCGGCCGCGTGCACCGCCGCGGCGACGCGATCGAAGCGCTCGTCGGCGAGGAGCGATCGATCGAGCTTGACGCGGTCGATCTGGGGGTGCCCGATCGGGTCGTCCTCGGACAGCGGGACCTCGCCGAGGTCGTCGAGCCAGACCTCGACGCCGTGACGGCGCAGCGCCGCGAGTCGATCCTCGAGATCCGGCACCTCCGTCCAGGTGAACGACGGCGCGAGGTCCGCGCCGCGGACGACGTCGAACTGGAGGACGTGCACCTCGATGGCGAGGCGGTCGGCGACGGCGGGCGCCAGGGCGAGCACGGCGTCGATGAAGCGGTCGTCGAGCAACTGGCGACCGCTCGTGTTGAAACTGACCACGGCGCCGCCGAGCCGCTCCGCGGCGTCGGTCCAGCGCGGCAGGCAGATGCGGCCGACGTCGACGATCGCCCCCGTCCGCTCCGCGACCGGGATCCAGTCGAGCGGTCGCACGAGCCCGCCGGCCGCGTCCCGCAGCCGGGCGAAGCTCTCGGCGCCACGCAGGCGGCCCGTCGACGGGTCGACGATCGGCTGGAGGTGCAACTCGAGGTCGTCGTCGGACAGGCCGCCCTCCAGCCGACGACGCCATCGCTCGTCCGTCATCGGCGATCGTCCGGGCGGCGGCGCATGCCACCAGCCTGGCCCGCCGCGCCGAGCGAGTGTCGGACCCGGGACGCGAGACGGGCGCCGGGTG
>JAUHYJ010000330.1 GCA_030425785.1 Acidimicrobiia bacterium
CCGCCGAACGACAGCCCGACCACGTGGGCCCGTTCGACCCCGAGGTCGTCAAGGAGCTTGACGGCCGCGTCGGCGATGGCCGGGAACGTCAACGGGGTGAGCGGTTCGGAGTCGCCGTAGCCGGGGAGGTCCCATGCAATGCAGCGGAACTCGTCCGACAACGCCTCGAGCTGGGGTTCCCACGCGATCCGGGATCCGCCCAGTCCGTGGAGGAACAGGACCGGATCCCCCGTGCCGGCCTCGCGATGGCTCACGCCGCCACGGCGGTCGATCGGATGCATGCGCACATGGTGGCCGATCTGGTCGCGTCGAGCGAAGGCCGTGTGGCACCACCGGGGTCGGGCCCGGGACGCGAGACGGGCGCCGGGTGGACCCGGCGCCCGTCGGCGTGTCGATCACCGCTGCGGCTCCGGGGGGAGGATCGCCGGAGCGGTGTCGTCTGGATCCGGCCGGAGCCGGAGATCTGTGGTCGGTGTTCGGTGGTCGGTGGTCGCGGCTGCTCAGCGCATGCCGGTGAGCGTCGCACGCATCTCGACCCGCTTGTGGTCGAGATCGGTGCGTGCATCGCTCAGCGAACGGATGTCGCCGGCGAGGCGGGCCGCCTCACGCCGATTCCACGCCCGAACCAGTTGGTTGAAGGCGAAGTTCTGGTGTGCGTTCATGGGGTCAACGCTAGGGATCGGCGGCCGATTGTACAATCCGTCAACGTTCGGTTGTAGGCCTACTTTCGTCAAGATGCCAGCACTTTCGAAGGCGATGACGATGTTCTGCTTTCGAAACTACAATCACCTCTGTGATCACCCTCGACGAGATCAACCGCGAGCTCATCGACCTGCTGCAGCACGACGCCCGCCTGTCGTACCGCGAGCTCGGCGAGCGGATCGGCCTCAGCGCCCCGGCGGTGGCCGAGCGCGTCCGCAAGCTCGAGGACGCCGGCGTCATCCGCGGCTACCGGGCTGTCGTCGACTACGAGGCGCTCGGCTTCCCGCTGCTCTGCATCATCCGCGTCAACGCACCCAGCGCCGACCGCGAGCTCGACGACACCATCCGGGCGATCCCCGAGGTCATCGAGGCCAACCGCGTCACCGGCTCGGAGTCGCACGTGATCCGGGCGCGTGTCCGCTCGACCGCTCACCTCGAGGAACTGCTGAACGAGCTGTGGACGCACGGCGGGACGTCGGTCACCAACATCGTCACCAGCTCACCGGTGCCACGCCGCCCGATGGACGTCACCGCCGCCCTGCGCGAGCGGCCGGTCAGTCGCTGACCGGTGCCGAGGCCGACGGGCCGACCGTCACACCGATCGAGGTGCCGGTGTTGCGAACCGGGTCCGGGTAGAAGCCGGCGCTGACGAACCACTCGTCACCGGTCACGACGAACAGGATGCTGTCCGTCGCGTCCGAGCGGCTCGAGATCTCGAACCCGGCCTCACGCAGCTCGGTGAGATAGGCCTCGCCGAGTGACACGGGCGTGTCGGGGTGCCACCCGGTGATGTCGTAGATCGTGCTCGCGCCGACCAGCTCGTCGGCCTGCTCGAGCTGGAGCTCGGCGGGCAACGGGACGTCGGCGGGGAAGCTCTCGGGCACCGTGACAGCATCGGTCGGTGCCGCGCCGTCGCCCGACGGCACCAGCGAGATCGCGGTCCCCGTCGACGCGTCGGCGGGGTCGCCGTCGTCGCTGCTGCAGCCGCCGAGCGCGACCAGGCCGCCGAGCGCCAGGAGGAGCCATGGGAGTCGAAGGGGCACCGGGGCAACCTAGCGACGGAACCGGCGCGGCGACGAGGGTCGAAGGTCCCCAGCGCGACGCCGCCCAGGTCAGGACGTGGCGAGACGCGTCTCGGCCAACTGGGGGATGACCCGCTCGCCGTACTCGGTGAGGGTGTGATCCTTGCCGTCGTGCTGGAGATAGATCGCGAACTGGTCGACACCGAGCGCGCGCAGCTCCTCCAGACGCCGGACGTGCTCGGCCGGCGGGCCGAGGATGCAGAACCGGTCGACGATCTCGTCGGGCACGAAGTCGGCGTGGGTGTTGCCGGCCTGCCCGTGCTGGTTGTAGTCGTACCCCTGGCGGCCCGCGATGTAGTCGGTGAGGGCCTGGGGGATGTCGTCGCTGCGGTCGCCGTAGCGCATCACCATGTCGGCGACGTGGTTGCCGACCATGCCACCGAACCAGCGCACCTGATCGCGCATGGAGGGCACGTCGTCGCCGACGTACGCGGGAGCGGCCACGCAGATCGTGATGTCGTCGGGGTCGCGCCCGGCGTCGGACGCCGCGGAACGGACCGAGGCGATCGTCCACGCGGCGATCTGGGTGTCGGCGAGCTGCAGGATGAACCCGTCACACGTCTCGCCGATCGTCTTCAGCGCCTTCGGCCCGTACCCGGCACCCCACACCTCGAGGCGTGATCGACCGGCCCACGGCAGGGTGATGTTCGACCCCTTGTAGTCGACGGTCCGGCCGTTGGCGAGCTCGCGGATGACGTGGGTCGCTTCGGCCATCGTGGCGAGCGTGGTCGGTTTGCCGTTGGTGACGCGCACCGCCGAGTCGCCGCGGCCGATGCCGCACACGGTGCGGTTGCCGTACATCTCGTTGAGGGTCGCGAACAGGCTGGCGGTCACCGTCCAGTCGCGGGTCGCCGGGTTGGTGACCATCGGCCCGACGATCACGTTGCGCGTCTCGGCCAAGATCTGGCTGTAGATGACGTACGGCTCCTCCCACAGGATGTGGGAGTCGAACGTCCACACGTGGGAGAACCCGAGCGCCTCGGCGCGCTTCGCGAGCTCGACGACCCGCAACGCCGGTGGCGTGGTCTGCAGGACGATCCCGATGTCCATGGGCCGACACTACGGCGTGTTGTACAAGCCGTAAAGCGAGGCGGCGGCTGGTCACACGCCGTTCACATCCGGCGACGGTGGATCGCGACAGGGCCGAACGACGGGTGCAACGGGCCACGGACCGACGTACGGTGAACATGTGCCTGATGCAGTGTTCGACGACCCGGTGCTCGCTGCGGTCTACGACGCGCTCGACCCCGACCGCGTCGATCTCGACCCGTACATTGCGATGGTCGACGAGTTCGGCGCCCGGCGCATCCTCGACGTCGGCTGTGGCACCGGCACGCTCGCCATCCGCCTCGCGCACCGTCGACACTCGGTCACGGCGATCGACCCCGCGACCGGATCGATCGCCGTCGCCCGCCGCAAGCCGTGGGCCGACCGCGTCGACTGGCACCACACCGACGTCGCGACCTTCGCCCAACGGCACGCTGGTCCGTCGTTCGACCTCGCGATCATGACCGCGAACGTCGCCCAGGTGTTCGTCGAGAACGACGACTGGGCCAGGACGCTGGCCGCAGTGCACCGGGTGCTCACTCCCGAGGGGCGGCTCGTGTTCGAGACGCGTGTCCCCGAACGCCGCGCATGGGAGCGGTGGAGCGGCCCTGCCGCCGACGTCGACGTCCCCGGAGTCGGTCGTGTCACCGATTCGTACGAGCTGATCGAGGTCGACGAACGCGAGGACGGCGATGTCATCGTGACCTTCTCGTCACCGACGGTGTTCCACGGCATGCCCGGCGACGGCGATGCGCTCGTGGTCGAGTCGACCTCGACGCTGCGGTTCCGAACGCTCGAGCACCTGACGGCGTCGCTCGACGACGCCGGGTTCGACGTCGACGAGGTGCGCGACGCGCCCGATCGACCGGGCGCGGAGTGGGTCGTGGTCGCTCAGTGCAAGTAGGTGCTCAGGCCGCGCTTGACGTACTTGCCATGCCCCACGCGTCCGACGAACGTGTCGTTCTCCATCACGACCGTGCCGCGTGACATGACCGTGTCGCACTTGCCGTCGATCTCGAACCCCTCCCAGGCGGAGTGGTCCATGTTCATGTGGTGCTTGTCGTTGATGCCGAGCTTGGTGTGGCCGTTCGGGTCCCACACGACGATGTCGGCGTCCATGCCGGGCGCGATCGAGCCCTTCGTGTCGAGGCCGAACATGCGCGCCGGCGTGGTGCAGCAGGTCTCGACCCAGCGCTCGAGCGTGAGCTCGCCGTTGACGACACCCTGGTAGAGCAGCTCCATCCGGTGCTCGACCGAGCCGATCCCGTTCGGGATGGCCGAGAAGTTGCCGAGCCCGAGCTCTTTCTGGTCCTTCATGCAGAACGGGCAGTGATCGGTCGAGACGATCGCCAGCTCGTTCATGCGCAGGCCCTTCCAGAGATCGTTCTGATGATGCTCGTGCTTGGTGCGCAGCGGGGTGGAGCACACCCACTTGGCGCCCTCGAACCCGGGCTGCATGAGATGGTCCTCGAGCGACAGATAGAGGTACTGCGGGCAGGTCTCGGCAAACACGTTGAGCCCGGCGTGCTGGGCGGCGGCGACCTCTTCGAGTGCCTCGCTGGCCGACATGTGGACGATGTAGAGCGGCACGTTGCCGGCCACCTTCGACAGCTCGATGGCACGGTGCGTCGCCTCGCCCTCGAGCTCGGCCGGCCGGGTGAGCGAGTGGTACATCGGGTCGGTCTCGCCACGGGCGAGCGCCTGTGCCACGAGCACGTCGATCGCGATGCCGTTCTCGGCGTGCATCATGATCATGGCGCCGTTCTCGCCCGCCTTCTGCATCGCTCGCAGGATCTGACCGTCGTCGGAGTAGAAGACGCCCGGGTACGCCATGAACAGCTTGAAGCTGGTGATGCCCTCGTTGTCGACCAGGTAGTCCATCGCCTTCAGCGAGTCGTCGTCGACACCGCCGATGATCTGGTGGAAGGCGTAGTCGATCGCGCAGTTGCCGGCGGCCTTCTCGTGCCAGGCGGCGAGGCCGTCCTGGACGAGCTCGCCGGTCTTCTGGACGGCGAAGTCGACGATCGTGGTGATGCCACCCCACGCCGCGGCGATCGTGCCGGTCTCGAACGTGTCGGAGGCGAACGTGCCGCCGAAGGGCAGCTCCATGTGGGTGTGGGCGTCGATGCCGCCCGGGATGACGTACTTGTCGGTGGCGTCGATGGTGCGATCGGCGTCGAC
>JAUHYJ010000331.1 GCA_030425785.1 Acidimicrobiia bacterium
CAGCATGGTGCGCAGGTTGGCGGCGCTCGCGGCCTGACCGGGGTGTGGGCGAAGGGCTTGCAGGTCGGCGGCGAACGGGGCGTCGGTGGCGAGCGCCCCTTCGACGGTCATCGCAGCGACGACGTCCGCCTGGCTGAGCAGGCGGGTCGCGTCCGCGACCGCGAGGCACAGCATCCCCAGGATCGCGTCGGTGCCGTTGGTGACCGACAGGCCCTCCTTCTCCTCCAGGGCGATCGGATCGATGCCGGCGTCGGCGAGGGCGTCCGCGGCCGGTCGGACGGTGCCGCGATGGTCGACCTCGCCCTCGCCGAGCATCGCGAGCGCGGCGTGTGCGAGCGGGGCGAGATCGCCGCTCGCACCGAGCGACCCGTACTCGGGCACGACGGGCGTGATGCCGGCACCCAACAGGTCGAGCATCGACTGCGCGACAAGTGGGCGGGCGCCCGACGCACCGAGCGCCAGCGTCCGTGCCCGCAGGAACATCATCGCTCGCACGACCTCGGTCTCGACCGGCGGGCCCATGCCCGCCGCGTGCGAGCGGATCAGCGCGACCTGCAGCGCCCGTCGCCGATCGGGTGGGATCGAGACGGTCGCCAGTGCACCGAACCCGGTCGACACGCCATACGTGGGTTCGCCCTCGGCCAGCCGCTCGACGACCGCTCGCGCCGCCGCCATCCGCTCGACGGCGGCGTCGGTCAGCTCGACCGGTTCGTCGTGGCGTGCGACCGCCACGACATCGTCGATGGTCACGCCAGGACCGTCGAGTCGGATCGTCATGACGGTGTCTCCCCACCTCGAACAACCTGCCCCCACGCTCGGGGCGCACCAGGTCGTCGACACACGCCAGGACCGTCGAGTCGGATCGTCATGCCGACACCTCCCCACCTCGAACAACCTGCCCCCACGCTCGGGGCCCACCACGCCGTCGACACACCCCAGGACCGTCGAGTCGGATCGTCATACCGGTGTCTCCTGACGTCGAGTGAGTGTGGCGAGACGGTCGGCCGCGCACTCGACCGCGGTGCGGGCGGCGTCGAGCTCCGGACCCGTCAGCCGGTGAGCCGGACCGAGCACCGACAGTGCCGGCCGGAGGGCGCCGACCGGTGGCACCGCGCAGCTCACCGCGGCGATGTCGGGTTCGACGGCGCCGACGCGGGTGGCGACCGTGCCGGGGCGCTCGAGCGCCGCGCCGATGGCGGTCGCGGCGAGCGGGACCTGCTGGCCGATCCAGCCGACGTGGCGGATCGCACGCGTGCTCTCGACGCTGGCGACGTAGGTCGCCGAGTCGCCGTCCGCCACGGCGAGGTAGGCCGACTCGCCCGACCGACCGGCGAGCTCGGCGAGGATGGGCTGGGCCGCGGCGATGAGTTGGTCGAGCGCGTCGCGGGTCCGCACCCCGGCCGCCAGCCGCGCCATCGTCGGGCCGACGCCGTAGCGGCCGCCGTCGTCGCGGGCGAGGTAGCCGCGAGCCTCGAGTGCCCGCAGGTGCCGCAGGGCCGACGTCGGTGTGAGCCCGGCCGCGTGCGCCGCGGTCGTGAGGTTGCAGCCCGGCTCGGCGAGCACGATCTCGAGCAGGTCGAGGGCTCGTCCGACGCCGCGGGGCACCGCGGTGCCATGTTCGGAACCGCCCGACCCTTGAATGTCATCCACTGACATGTGCTGTCACCACTTGACAATGTACGACAGCGTGCGCGCACCATGCAAGCGACGTCGCACGCGACGCCGGAGCAGTGGGAGGAACGATGGACATCGGCACACCGGTCACCGGGATCCGGGCGCCGCGCGGCACCGAGTTGTCGTGCCGCGGCTGGCCGCAGGAAGCGGCGTTCCGCATGTTGCAGAACAACCTCGACCCCGAGGTCGCCGAGAACCCCGACGGCCTGGTCGTGTACGGCGGCACCGGACGGGCGGCGCGTTCGTGGGACGCGTACCGAGCGATGTTGCGCACGCTCACCACCCTCGGCCACGACGAGACGATGCTCGTCCAGTCCGGCAAGCCGGTCGGGGTGCTGCGCACCCACGAGTGGGCGCCGCGGGTGATCCTGGCCAACTCGAACCTCGTCCCCGACTGGGCCGACTGGAGCGAGTTCCGCCGCCTCGAGGCGAAGGGCCTCACGATGTACGGGCAGATGACGGCCGGCTCGTGGATCTACATCGGCACGCAGGGGATCCTGCAGGGCACGTACGAGTGCTTCGCCGAGATCGCCCGCATCCGATTCGGCGGATCGCTCGCGGGCACCCTGACGATCACGGCCGGGTGCGGCGGCATGGGTGGTGCCCAGCCGCTCGCGGTGACGATGAACGACGGCGTCGTGCTGATCGTCGACGTCGACCCGCACATGCTCCAGCGGCGCGTCGACCACCGCTACCTCGACGAGGTGGCACCCGACTACGCCACGGCCGTCGCTCGGGTCACCGAGGCCAAGCGGTCGCGCACACCGCTGTCGGTCGGCCTGGTCGGCAACGCCGCCGAGGTGCTGCCGCGTCTGCTCGCCGACGGGATCGAGGCCGACATCGTCACCGACCAGACGAGCGCTCACGACCCGTTCAGCTATCTGCCCGCCGACGTCAGCATCGAGGCGGCCGCCGAGCTGCGGCGCACCGACCCCGACGGCTACACGCGCCGGGCGCGCGAGTCGATGGCCCGCCACTGCGAGGCCATGGTCGGCTTTCTCGACGCCGGTGCCGAGGTGTTCGACTACGGCAACTCGCTGCGCGCCGAGGCGCAGCTCGGCGGGTTCGACCGGGCGTTCGCCTACCCCGGCTTCCTGCCGGCCTACATCCGGCCGCTGTTCTGCGAGGGCAAGGGCCCGTTCCGGTGGGTGGCGTTGTCCGGCGACCCGGCCGACATCGCCGCGACCGACCGTGCCGTGCTCGAGGAGTTCCCCGACGACGAGGCGTTGGCGCGCTGGATCCGGCTGGCCGGTGAACGGGTCGCGTTCCAGGGGCTGCCGGCGCGGATCTGCTGGCTGGGGTACGGCGAGCGCCACCGGCTCGGGTTGCGCTTCAACGAGATGGTCCGAACCGGCGAGCTGAGCGCGCCGGTCGTGATCGGTCGGGATCACCTCGATTCGGGGTCGGTCGCCTCGCCGTACCGCGAGACCGAGGACATGGCCGACGGCTCCGACGCGATCGCCGACTGGCCGCTGCTGAACGGGCTCGTCAACACCTGCTCGGGCGCGACCTGGGTGAGCATCCACCACGGCGGCGGCGTCGGGATCGGCCGGTCGATCCACGCCGGTCAGGTGAGCGTCGCCGACGGGTCGGCCCTGGCGGCCGAGAAGCTCGAACGGGTGCTGACGAACGACCCGGCGACCGGCGTGATCCGTCACGTCGACGCCGGGTACGAGCGAGCGATCGAGGTCGCCGACGAGCGCGGCGTCCGCGTGCCGATGCGCGAGGGCTGACATGGCCGTCCGATCGATCGTCCAGATCGGTGATCCGGCACTGCGGCGCGTCGCCGACCCGGTGCCACCCGACGAGATCGGTGCCCCATGGGTGCAGCAGCTCGTCGACGACCTCGTCGACACGATGCGGCATGCGAACGGCGCCGGGTTGGCGGCGACCCAGATCGGCGAGCCATGGCGCATCGCCGTGATGGAGGTCACCCACAACCCGCGCTATCCGTACAAGCCACCGATCCCGTTGACCGTTGCGATCAACCCGGTGATCGAACCGCTCGACGGCGAGATGGTCGACATCAACGAGGGCTGTCTGTCGGTGCCGTGGCGTGGCGTCGTGGCGCGACACGTGAACGTCAGCGCGCAGTACCTCGATCGTGACGGCGTCGCCCACGACGAGGTGAAGCGCGGGCTGACGGCCGGCACGTGGCAACACGAGTGCGACCACCTCGACGGGATCGTCTTCGCCGACCGGGCCGATCCGGCGACGTTCATGACGTGGGAGATGTTCGAGCGCCACCACCGCGCCGCCTTCGTCGAGCGGATCACCGCGTTCGTCGAGTGGGCGGGTTCGTGACCGAGTTCTGGTGCGAGCGGGCGGTGGTCGCCGGGTCGGTGCGCGAGCGGGTCGGCGTGCAGGTCGACGGCGGCCGCATCACCGCCGTCGAGCCCGGCCGCGACCCTGCTCCTGACGCCGCCCGACTGACGGGTGTCGTCGTGCCGGGGTTCGCGAACGCGCACAGCCACGCCTTCCACCGGGTGCTGCGGGGACGGGCGCAGCGCGAGGGCGGGTCGTTCTGGACGTGGCGCGACCTGATGTACGGCGTTGCCGAGCGGCTCGACCCCGACCGGTACCACCGGCTGGCCCGGGCGGTGTACGGCGAGATGGTGCTGGCCGGGTTCACGTCGGTCGCCGAGTTCCACTACCTCCATCACGCCCCCGACGGGCGGCCGTACGACGATCCGAACGCGATGGGCGAGGCGCTGTTCGCGGCCGCCGCCGACGTGGGCATCCGGATCACGCTCCTCGACACGGTGTACCTCCACGGCGGTCTCGGGCCGGACGGATACCGCCCGGCCGAGGGTGTCCAACGCCGGTTCCGCGATCGCGACGCCGATGCGTGGGCTGCACGCGTCGACGCGCTGCGCACCCCCGACGGCGCTCGGGTCGGGGCGGCGGTCCACTCGGTGCGAGCCGTCGATCCGACGAGCATGGTCGTCGTCGCCGAGTGGGCGCACGAGCGCGACGCGGTCGTACACACCCATCTGTCCGAGCAGCCGGCCGAGAACGAGTCGGCGGTGGCGGCGCACGGTGCCACGCCGACCGCACTGCTGCGCGACACCGGACTCCTCGGCGCGCGGTCGACGGTCGTCCATGCGACGCATCTGACCGACGGTGCGCTCGACCTGCTCGGGCGGGCCGGCGTGTCGGCGTGCATCTGCCCGACGACCGAGCGCGACCTGGCCGACGGCATCGGGCCGACGGCCGAGCTCGCGGCCCGCGGCGTGCGGTTGTGTGTCGGGACCGACTCGCACGCCGTGATCGACCCGTTCGAGGAGGCGCGCGCCGTCGAGCTCGACGAGCGACTG
>JAUHYJ010000332.1 GCA_030425785.1 Acidimicrobiia bacterium
CGTGTTGTCGAAGTCGAGCTTGGCCTGCTTGCGCGTCTGGTCCATGGTCGACAGGGCGGTCTTGGTGATGCCGGCCGCGTCGCCGTCGACGGCGAACAGGCTGACACCGGCGCCGGTCCGGGCGGCGACGATGAGCAGGTTGGCGGTGTGCCCGTCGATCACGAAGCTCTTGGTGCCCGACAGGGTGAAGCTGTCGCCCGACCCGCTGGCCTCCATCGTGATGCCGGCCTCGTCCCACTTGCCCGAGGGCTCGGTGAACGCGAGCGTGGCGATCGTCTCACCCGAGGCGATGCCGGGCAGATACTTCTGCTTGGCGTCCTCGTCACCCGACTGCAGCAGGGTGTTCGCCGCCAGCACGACGGTCGAGAAGTAGGGCGCGCACAGCAGGGCCCGGCCCATCTCCTCGAGCACGATGCCGAGCTCGACGTAGCCGTAGCCCTGGCCGCCGTACTCCTCGGGAATGTGGATGGCCTGCAGACCCATCTGCTCGGCCATCTGCGACCAGACGGCGCTGTCGTAGCCGTCCTCGGTCTCCATCAGCTCGCGGACCGTCGCCTCGGGCGACTTGTCGGCGAGGAACGAGCGGACGAAGTTGCGGAGCTCTTCCTGCTCCTCGGTGAAAGCGAAGTTCATGTGGCGCATCGTGGCGCGGCTTGACCGAGGGCCGCAAGTCGTGTTGTGTACACATGTGGACACATTAGGCATTCGAGAGCTGCGCACCGACTTGGCGGCGGCCGTGCAACGGGCACGCGCCGGCGAGCGCACGGTCGTCACGTCACACGGCCGGCCAGTCGCCCAACTCGGCCCCCTCGACGAGGCCGCCCCCGACCTCGACCGCCTCGTCACCGCCGGTGCGATCATCCCGCCGCGCCGCACGAGCGACTTCCGCCCGCCGGCACCCGTACCCGTCTGGTCGGGCGTTCGGATCGACCGGGCGCTGCGGGAGCTGCGCGGATGACGGTCGCGCTCGACACCAGCGCGCTCCTCGCGATCGCCGTCGACGGCGCACAGCGAGCCGTCGTGCTCGACGCACTCGACGCCGACGACGTCTGGTGCGCGTCGGCGATGGCGCTCACCGAGGCGCTGCCCGCGATCGATCGCCTCACCGACGAGGCGGTGGTACGAGCCGACCTCGAAGACGCGATCCGGCTCGCGTGGGACCACCTCCACGTCGTGCCGCTCGATCAACGCTGCCTCGACCGGGCAGCTGCGTTGTCGCGCGAGCAGCCCGTGCGGCTCACCGACGCCGTGCACCTCGCCGCCGCCGAACGACTCCCCCGGCCCGTCCGTTTCGTCACCTTCGACCCGGCCCAGATCGGCGTCGCCCTCGGCCTCGGCTTCGACGTGGTGTCGACCTGACAGACTGCACGCATGGCCGAGATCTCCGACACGCTCCACTGGTCGAACGCCGACGTCGAGGTCCACAAGGTCGTCGTCGGCGGGTTCGACAACAACGTCTTCGTGGTGCGCTGTCGCGCGACGGGCGACGGCGTGCTGATCGACGCCGCGAACGAGCACGAACTGCTTCTCGACATGTGTCGCCGGCTCGGGGTGCGGCGCGTGCTCGAGACGCACGGTCACTTCGACCACATCGGCGCCGTCAAGGAGGTGCGTGAGGCCGGCTACGAGGTGGCCGTCACGGCCGCCGACGCGCCGATGCTCGACGACGTCGGCTACGACGTGTTCCTCGACGACGCCGAGGTGATCGAGGTCGGCCGACTCCGCCTGCACGCGATCCACAACCCGGGTCACACGCCCGGATCGATCTCGTTCGCCGTCGAGGGCACACCCCTGCTCTTCTCCGGCGACACGCTGTTCCCCGGCGGGCCCGGCGCCACCCACTTCGAGGGCGGCGACTTCGCGACCATCATCGACTCGATCGACAACAGGCTGTTCACGTTCCCGGCCGACACGATCGTGCTCCCCGGCCACGGTGACGACACGACGATCGGCGCCGAGCGCCCGCACCTGCAGGAGTGGGTCGAACGCGGCTGGTGAGTCGCCGACGTCGAGACGGCGGTCAGGCGTCGAGCGCGCGCCGCCGGTCGCGCACCCGCTGCTCGGCGAGCAGCCGGCGCGACGCCGCCTGGAGGTCGCCGAGGAACCCGACGAGCCAGATCTGGATCCCGACGATCGTCATGACGGCGCCGATCAGCAGGCTCGGCAGGCGCGGCCGGTACACGTCGTCGAGGAACAGGTAGAACCCGAGCCATCGCAGCAGGAGCGCGACCCCGACCACGAACGGCACCAGTCCGACCAGGAAGAAGAACCGGAACGGGTAGTAGAGGGCGAAGCTGCGCACGATCGTCTGGCCCGAACGGCGGACGTACTGCAAGGTGCTCTTGACCAGTCGCGACGGCCGCGTCTGTGGGTTCGTCCGGACGGGCACGCCGGTCACCGCCAGCCCCTCGGCCCGCGCCTGCACCAACGTCTCCATCGTGTAGCTGTACTTGCCGTACACCTGCAGGCGCAGCGCGGCGTCGCGGCTGAACGCCCGGAACCCGCTCGCCGCGTCGCGCACCGACGTGCCCGAGAACCGGCGGACGACCCACGAACCGAGCCGCTGGAGACGCTTCTTCAGACCCGAGAACTCGGAGATCTCCTCGATCGGCCGCTCGCCGATCGCCATGTCGTAGCCGGCGAGGATCGGCGCCACGAGGTCGCCGATGCACGAGCCGTCGTACTGGTTGTCGGCGTCGGTGTTCACGACGATGTCCGCGCCCATGCCGAGCGCCGCGTCGAGGCCGGTCAGGAACGCAGCCGCCAACCCGCGGTTCGTCCGATGCGAGACCACCCGGTCGACGCCGTGCTCGCGCGCCACCTCGACGGTGCGATCGGTCGAACCATCGTCGATCACCAGCCATTCGACGACGTCGACACCCGGGACCTCGCGCGGCAGGTCGGCGAGCGTCGCCGGCAACGTCGCCTCCTCGTCGAGGCACGGGATCTGGATGACGAGCTTCACGACGCGCTCAGGCTACGGCGCATGGGTCGAGCCCTCGCGCATCCCTGCCCCGAACGCGGCTACCGTCCGCAGGCGTGAGCGGCAGCGCCGGCATCGCCCCGGACAACGTGGCGGGCAACAACTACGACAAGTACGCATCGACGAACCCGATCGAGCAGCGGATGATGCGCGGCTTCTTCGAGGCCCTCGACGCCGCGCTCGACGGGCTGTCACCGAGCACGATCGTCGAGGTCGGCGCCGGCGAGGGCCGGATCACCGAGCACCTGGCGGCGAGGTTCCCGGACGCGACGATCTGCGGGCTCGATCTGCCCGACGACGAGCTGGCCGGCCAGTGGTCGGGGCTCGATGCGCCGATGCTCTTCGGTGACGTGACCCGCTTGCCCTTCGTCGACGGCAGCATCGACCTGGTGATCGGTCTCGAGGTCCTCGAACACGTCCCGGACCCGCGGCGCGCGCTCGCCGAGATCGCCCGCGTCGGTGCGTCGCACGCGATCGTGTCGGTGCCGCGTGAGCCGATCTGGCGCATCGGCAACATGGCGCGAGGCCGCTACCTCCGCGATCTCGGCAACACGCCCGGCCACGTCAACCACTGGTCGGCGCGATCGTTCGAGCGGTTCGTCGGCGGCGAGTTGACGGTCGAGCGCACCTGGCGTCCACTGCCGTGGACCATGGTCCGCGCCCGCGTGACCTAGTTCGAGTAGCCCGAGGGCGTCCCGGTGGCGATCGCTTCCTGGACGGCGTCGACGATCGACCGGATCTGGTCGTAGTCGGGGTTCCCCGGCTCGATGAGCGGCGGGGTCAGCCCCACCGACTCGACGATCGCGCCGCTGTCGCCGAGGACGGTGAGCAGGGTGTCGAATCCGCCCGACGACAGCGACGTGCGCATCGAGTCGTCGAGGGCGCCGGTCACGGTGCCGAACGCCGACACCGCGTCGGTGACCGACACCTGCGAACCGAGCGCAGCGAGGAGCTGCCGCTGTCGTCCCATCCGCTGGTAGTCGGAGTCCGCCGATCGGGTGCGCGCGAACGCGACGGCCAACGCGCCGTCGAGCTCGACCACGCCGGGCCCGATCGACGCCGGAACCGGCTCTTCGTCGGCGAGGCTGGGAGGGAGCGGAACCGACGAATCGAGCTCGACGGTGACACCGCCGATGGCGTCGACGACGTCGGCGAACCCCTTGATGTTGACCAGGGCGAAGTCGTCGATCTCGACGCCGAGCGAGTAGCCGATCGCGCCCGTCAACGCCACCGCCTCCGGCTGCAGGCCCGAGGCGCCGTAGTACTCGACCAGTTCGGGCCGCGTGTTCACGTGGGTGAACACCGCGTTCGCCAGGTCGTCGAAGCCGTTCGGGAACTCGTCCGCGAGCGGGGTGCCGGGCGGGAATCGCAGCCGGGTCAGATTGCGCGGCACCGACACCAGCGCGGCACGACCCGAGGCACGGTCGATCGACACGAGGATCATCGTGTCGGTGCGAGCGCCCCACCGCCCGGGCCCGGCGTCGGTGCCCAGCAGCAGGACCGTCGTCACGCCGTCGGCGTCGACCACCTGGTCGTCCGGCGTGAACAGGGCCGGACCGTCACGGTCGGCGAACACGTCTCCGACGATGCGCCGGGCGTCGTTGGCGCGCAACGTGAGGACGCCGACCGGAACCGCGAGCACTGCGACCATCGCCAGGGCGAGCGCGAGCCACCCGCCGACGCCACGCGCCGTGCGGTGGGCGTACCAGACCTCGGCGACGGCCACGAGACGCGAGAGCACGACCACCACACCGAGCCACGTGAGCAGGGTGAGGAACTGGGGATCGAGCGCGAAGCCGATGATGCGGTCGCGGTTCGCCAGCGCCCAGAAGCCGAGCACGATCGGCGCCACGACGCCGGCCAGCAGGCATGCGAGACCGAGCACCGGACGGCGACGCAACGTCGCGAGGCCGGGCAGCACGACCGATCCGAGCAGCTGGCCGATCGGCACGCGAGCGGGCGGCGCTGCGCCGACGGCAGGGGTC
>JAUHYJ010000333.1 GCA_030425785.1 Acidimicrobiia bacterium
CTGGCCTCCCAATTGCGTGACCTCGCCGACATGCTCGAGCGGCACAACGGCATCGAGTTCACCCGCGAAGGCGTGCGTTACTCGGTCAGAGTCGCCGACCAAGTGACGGTGGAGTACGAGCTCGAGATCACCGACACCGGTGGCGAGCTGGAGATCGAGGTCAGCTGGTAGCGCTCCGCGGCCCGCGAACCCGGGACCGCGTCACATCGACGGTGACGAGGTTGGCGGCAGGCCGAGTTGCGCCAGCAGGGTCGCGGTGTCGTAGAACTCGCGGTCCTCGATGATCCGGCCGTCCTCGATGCGGGTGACGACCGCGAGCGGCAGGCGCAGCCGCTCACCCGTGGCCGGGATGCCGTCGAACTCACCGTCGTGGGTGCCGGTGAGCATCATCGTCATCGCGACCAGGTCACCCTCGGCGAGCTCCGACGTGACGGCGACGTGGAAGTCGGAGAACCCGGCCCGGTAGCCGGCGACCAACATCTGCAGCCCGTCGAGCCCCTCGAGCCGGGCGCCGTCGGGCCCGATGTACCGGTAGTCCGGATGGACGATCTCGGCCAGTGCGCCGAGGCGTCCGTGGTTCAGCACGTCATCGACGAACCGTCGGACGACGGCGCGGTTCGAGCTCGTGGGTGTGTCGTTGCGGGTATCGGTGTTCGTCATGTCGCCCAGTGTCCGCAGACCCCGCCGTCATGTCGTCACCCGAAGGTGGAAGGCAGGGTGGAATCGTCGTCAGCGCAGCAGGTCGAGGGCGCGGGCGCGATCGACCGCCGCCGTCCGGTTCGCCGCCCCGAGCTTGTCGAGGATGTGGGTGATGTGCTTCTTGACCGTGTTCAACGACACGTAGAGCTCGTCGGCGATCTCGCGGTTGGGCTTGCCGGTCGCGAGATGGCTCAACACCTCGAGCTCACGATCGGTGAGGGGGACCACGAGTGGCTGCGGAACCGAACCGGCGTGGGAAGCATCCCCACCGGCCCGGTCGAACGCGGCGATCAGCCTGGCGACGTGGTCGAGCACGCTTCGGTCGGCATCTCCCACCTGGGGCGTCGCGACGACGGCGGCGAGGAGGTCGGCCATCGGCCTGCCCTCGTCCACGAAGAGTCGGACGTGCCGTTGCGGTGCGGCGAGTGCCACGGCGCGAACGAGCGCGGACACCGCTGCCGAACGATCGTCTTCGGCCGATGCGAGGGCACGGAGCATCTCGATCTCGATCACGCTCGCCGTTCGACCGTCGGCGACCGCGGCGTCGACGAGACGGTCGAGCAACGGGAGCGTCTGTGCGCCCCGGCCCCTGCTGATCGCGAGCCGCGCCAGGAGCAGGTGGGCGGGTTCGAGCGGGTGGTGCGGCTGATCGTCCAGCGCGACCCGGCGGTGCTGTGTCCACCGTTCGGCCGGGCCGGCGTCGCCGTCGGCGAGCAGGAGGCGCGCTCGGAGGATCGGGACCGGGTTGAGCAGGTCGACGACATCGGCGTCGGGGCCGACGTCGACCGCCTCGTCCAGCTCGGCCCGGGCGCCGTCGAGGTCACCCTCGGCGCGGCGGATCTGCGCCAGCGTCGCGAGCCCCGATGACAGGGCTTGCGTGTACACGAGCTGTCGGCACGCGTCGATGCCGTCCTCGACATGTCGGCGCGCCACGTCGAGCTCGTCGCGCTGGTATGCGATCTCGGCCAACCCGACGTGGGCGACACCGACCGAGGGCGGACCGGACGCGGTCGATGCGTTCTCGATCGACAACGCCATCCGGTAGGTCCGGGTCGCAGCATCGAGGTCGCCGCGGGCGCGCTGCGCACGCGCCAGGTAGTGGCACCCGAAGGCGACTCGACCCGGCTCGCCCAGCTGACGCCAGCGCTCGACGTTGGCCTCGAGCGCCGGCACCGCCGCGTCGACCGCTCCACGCTGCCACTGCGAGCTCGCGAGATGGAGCTGGGCGATCAGCGCGACGGCCGAGCTGTGATCGTCGAGGCCGCTCAGCGCCCGGTTCGCCAGCACGACCGCGTCGTCCGTCTCGCCGCGCAGGTGGGCGACGAACGCTCGCATGAGCGCGATCGTGGGATCGAGCGTGGCGAGCGGACTGGCGACGCGGTCGATCGAGGGCTCGAAGTGTTCGTCGCGATCGGGATCCACGTCCGCGGCCGCATCGAGCAGCGCCTCCGCCTCGGTCGGTCGCCCGGCGTACGCCGCGGTCCGGGCGTGGGCGACCAGCAACCGCCGCGAGGCGTCGACGCCCTCGGGCAGCTCCGTCAGCCGCCGACGGAGCGTCGCGCCTTCCCGTCGCAGGAGCAGCTCGTCGGCGTGGCGTTCGATGAGCCGCATGGCCCATGCGGTCTCCTCGGCGGCCATGGCATGGCTGATGGCCCGATCGACCTGACCGTGCGTCTCATGCCACGCCGCGGCCCGTCGGTGGAGCGCGTGCACCGCCTCGGGTGGACGCCGATCGAGCCAACTGCGCAGGAGTTCGGCGAAGAGGTGGTGGTAGCGCCACCATCGCCGCTCGTCGTCGAGCGGAACGACGAACAGGCTCGCTCGTTCGCAGGCCTCGAGCAGTTCCTGGCCGTCGTCGTTCCCGGTGATCGCATCGCACAACGGGCCGGACAGCCGATCGAGGATCGAGGTCGACAGCAGGAACTCGCGCACTCGATCGGGCTGACGGTCGAGCACCTCCTCGGTGAGGTAGTCGAGCACGAAGCGGTGGCTCCCCGAGAACGTCGTGACGAACGCCGCCACGTCGTCGCGGCCTTCGAGGGACAGCGCGGCGAGTTGGAGACCGACGGCCCAGCCCTCCGTCCGTTCTGCGAGCGTCGTCACGGTGTCGGCCGAGAGGTCGGTGCCGAGCGCCGCCGTGAGCAACCCGGATGCCTCGGCGGTGCTGAACCGCAGATCGGCGGCACGCACCTCGGTCAGCTCGCCGCGGGCCCGGCGCCGCGCCAGCAGCAGCGGCGGGTCGGACCGGCTGATCACGACGACGCGGAGCTGCTCCGGCGCGTGGTCGAGCAGGAGCCGGACACCGGCGTGGACGTCCTCGTCATCGATCAGGTGGTAGTCCTCGAGGACCAGGAGCACGTCGTCCGACGCACCGCCGATCGCGTTCACGAGGACGATCGGGACCTGATCGATTCGCTGGTCGATCAGGCGCCCGACGTCGGCGCTCGGCGACGACGAGTCGGCGGCGATGGCACGCTCGACCGAGGCGGCGACGTGCCGCCAGAAGCGGACCGGGTCGTTGTCGCCTCCGTCCAGCGAGAGCCACGCCACGGGCGAGTCCCGGTGACGACACCAGTCGGCCACGAGCACCGACTTCCCGCACCCGGCAGGCGCGCAGATCAACGCCACGGTCCCGGGTCGCATCCGGTCGAGGCGCTCGGTGAGACGGGGGCGTCGCACGAACGCGGACGGCGGACGCGGAACGTGGAGCTTGGTCGACAACACGATCAGGTCGCCGGCCGCAGCGTCGTCGTCCGCACGAGTGTGGGGAGGATCGGCCATGACACACCCGGGCCATCGCGCCCGGCTCCCGAGGGACCGTAGCACCGGCGATCATGCGCCTCACCCGGTGACACGGGCGTCCGAGCGGGGTGCCACCGCGTCGTGCCGGATTCCACCCCCGGATACCACCTTCGGGTGGCGACGGGTCTCCCTCCTGCTGCGCATCGTGTCGGGACACACCCCGACACGAGGAGTCATCCGTGAGATACGAGATCCACGTCGAGGGCCGGATCGGTGCGAGCCGGTCCGAGTTCTTCGACGGCATGCACATCACGAGCGGGCCCGACGGCACGACGATCGCCGGCGACCTCGCCGACCAGTCGGCGCTCCACGGCCTGCTCGACCGCGTGCGCGATTTCGGGCTCACGGTGGTCTCCGTCACCCGTGTCGACCGAGACCCGAAGGAGCGGTCATGACAACCCCACCCGACAACATCCAGCAGCAACAGCCCGTGCTCGTCCTGGGCGGCACCGGCAAGACCGGTCGACGCGTCGCCGCGCGGCTCCGCGACCGGGACGTACCGGTGCGCATCGCCTCCCGCACGAGTGAGGTCGCGTTCGACTGGGAGGACGCGACGACCTGGGGCGCCGCGCTCGACGGCGTCCGCGCCGTCTACATCGCGTACTACCCGGACCTCGCTGCACCGGGTGCGCCCGAGGTGGTCCGCGCGCTCGCGGACGCTGCACTCGAACGAGGTGTCCGTCGGCTCGTGCTGCTGTCCGGTCGAGGCGAGGTCGAGGCACAGCGAGCCGAGCAGGCCGTGTTCGAGTCAGGTGCCGACGTGACCGTCGTGCGATGCGCGTGGTTCATGCAGAACTTCAGCGAGTACTTCCTGCGCGATGCGGTGCTGTCCGGTGAGATCGTGCTCCCCGGTGGCGACGCAGTCGACCCGTGGGTCGACGTCGACGACATCGCCGACGTCGCCGTCGCCGCCCTCACCGAGGACGGTCACGTCGGTGAGCTCTACGAGCTGACCAGCCCGCGGCTCTACACGCTGACCGACGTCGCGGACGAGATCGGCCGCGCCACCGGGCGCGAGATCCGGTACGTGCCGGTGTCGGTCGCCGACTACGCCGCTGCGGCCGCCGACCAGGGCGTCCCCGAGGAACTCGTCGAGTTCTTGACCTACCTGTTCGGCGAGGTGTTCGGGCAGAACGCCGACACCGCCGACGGCGTGCAGCGGGCCCTCGGCCGGCCGGCCCGCGACTTCGCGACGTTCGCCCGCGACGCAGCCCGCGCCGGCGCCTGGGACGCTCCCGTCCCGGCGACCAGCTGACCCGCCCACGTCTCACGAAAGGACATCGTCATGGATCTCAAGACCGCGCTCCTCGGAGGTGGCATCGTCACCACCGGGCTCATGTCCGGCCTCCTGTACGGCTGGTCGGTGTCGGTGATCCCCGGCACCAGGCGCGTGCCGGCGGGCAACTACGTCGACACCATGCAGCACATCAACCGGG